>JAATGG010000191.1 GCA_015654835.1 Terriglobales bacterium | reverse complement strand
CAGCAGCCTCCCTACGGCCAGCAGCCTCAGTATGGATATGGCCAGCAGCCGCAGCAGCAGTATCCGGCCCCCCCTCCCCCCCCCTCCTACACCTTCGCCCGAGGACCGGTGACCGTCCCGCAGGGAACGCTGCTCTATTTGAGGACCAGCGAGCCCGTTGACAGCAAGAGGGCCAAGGATGGTCAGCCGGTCCAGTTCACCGTGATCCAGGATGTCACGCTGGGCGGAGTTCTAGCGATTCCGAAGGGTGCGACCGTACATGGCGTGGTGACGGAGAGCAAGAAGGCCGGCCAACTGGGTGGCAGCGCCGAACTGGCGTTGACGCTTACCTCGATGGACCTGGGCGGAAAAACCTATCCGCTCGCGACCGACGAGTTCAAGGTGAAGGGGCCGAATAAAGCGGGACGTACCGCGGGCAACATCTTCGGCGGCGCCCTGATCGGCGCCCTGATCGGTGGAGCAGCCGGCGGTGGCGGTGGTGCGGCGATTGGCGCTGCGGCCGGCGGCACGGTGGGCACGGCAGCTTCGGCGGCTACTCCCGGACCGGGAGCGTGGATTCCCGCAGAAGCTCTGGTCACCTTCCACCTGAATGCACCGCTTACGGTGGACCCCGTGACCCAGGATGAGGCGATGCGGCTGGCCCAGGGGCTGAACCCCGGCGGCCCGAACCTCTACCGGCGCGGCTATTACCGGGCGGGCTACCCCTATGGGCCGCCTCCGGTCTACTACCGTCCGTACTACATTTCGGGCGGCTACTACTACTGGCGATAAGGTTATGGCTTGATTAGAAAGACAACGAGCATCCCGGCGATGGGATGCTCGTTGTCTTTTAGCCCAGGTTTGTTTTTTGCTTGGACTCGACGCCCGTCCTCGCAAGACTTGGTTGCCAGGCAAGTCCGCGGGAGCGGTTCGCGCTCATCTGTCTCGTCTATAATGGCAAAGAATCGCGTCAAGCGAGAATTGCGTATTCGTGGGAAAAGTCTGCCTCCAGTCGCAAATATGCGTGTGGAAGGCTTCCTATGCCGCGCATAGAGAGTTGAAGGTTCGAGTCCATCCATGATCCGTTTCCTGCAAACAGATAGCCGTATCACCAAGGCGATCTTCATTGTTATCATCGGCTTCCTCGCGGTCGCCATGGTGGTGTACCTGATCCCCGGCCTCACCGGCCAGGGCGCCGCATCTGCAGACACGTATGCCGTGGTTTATCCCCACTGGTATAGCCGATTCTTCTCTTCCGGAGAGACGGTAAGTCAGCAGCGGGTGGAACAGATGGCCCGTCAGCAGTTGCAGCAACGGGGACCGCAATATGCGGACAACCCGATGATCCTGGGCCTGTTTGAGCAGCAGGTTGGCCAGCAATTGGTACAGGAACAGATTCTGCTGGCCGAGGCGTCCAAACTGGGCATCCACGCCACGGATGAAGATGTGCGGCAGTTTCTGCACAACGGCTCCGCTGGCGAAGTGATCTTCCCGAACGGGCAGTTCATTGGCGACAAGCAGTATGCGGCGCTGATTGCGAACCGGTTCAACATTTCGGTGAGCGAGTTCGAGGACGAGGTCAAGCACGACATCACCGTTCGGCGTCTGCGGGCCCTGGTCACCGCTGGAGCGACGGTGAGCGACAAGGACGTGCGCGAGTCCTACCGCAAGGGCAATATCAAGATCAAGTTCGACTATGCGGTGATCTCCCCCGACGACTTGAACAAGCAGATCAACCCCAGCGATTCGGAGCTGGAAGCCTTCTTCAAGAAGAACTCCGCCCGCTACGCGACGGGCGTGCCCGAGCAGCGCAAGATCACTTACTTTGCGTTTACGCCGGACCAGTTGCCGGGCGGCATACCGCAGCCCAGCCAGCAGGAAATTCAGCAATACTTCAATGCGCATCGGTCTGAGTACCAGGTTCCGGACCAGGCGCGGGCGCGGCACATTCTGATCAAGGTTGCGCCGGGTGCGGATGCCAAGGCGGATGCTGCAGCCAAGGCGAAGGCAGAGGCTTTGTTGAAGCAGATTCAGGGCGGCGCCAACTTTGCCGATCTGGCGAAAAAGAATTCGGATGACCCCGGCAGCAAGGACTCGGGCGGCGAACTTGGCTTTGCCCAAAAGGGCCGTATGGTGCCGGAGTTCGACAATGCGATTTTCACGCAGAAGATCGGAGACACGAAGATCGTGAAGACGCAGTTTGGCTACCACATCGTTCAGGTGGAAGAGCGGCAGACGGCGCATACGCAGACATTGGCCGAGGTGCTGCCCGCGATTCAAGGAACACTGACGCGGCAGAAGCTGGCCGAAACGGAAGAAAACTATGCACGGGCGCTCACCTCGGAAGCCATCAAGAATGGTCTCGACAAGACCGCTGCGGCGCATCATCTGCAGGTGGTGACTACGCCTCCGGTGGCAAGCCAGGGCGTGATTGCGGCTCTGCCGGATGGATCGCAACTTGTCTCGAAGGCCTTCCAATCGAAGCAGGGCGATCCGCCGCAGTTTGCGCAAACGGGCGAAGGCTACGCAATCTTCCAGGTCACTGGAGTGGCTGCCGCGCACGCACCGAACTTTGCAGATTTCAAGAGCCATGTGCTTGACGACTACCGCCAGGAGCAACTGCCGGTGCTGTTGAGCCAGAAAACCAAGGAGCTTTCGGATAAGGCGCGGTCGATGAACGATCTGTCCAAGGCCGCCAAGGAAGTGGGCGCCACGCTGAAGACCAGCGACTTGGTAGGCCAAGCCGGTCAGGTGCCTGACTTCGGTCAGGTGGGCCAGGTGGCTCCACAGCTCTTCGATCTCTCGGTGGGCAACATCAGCGGACCGATCAATGCGGGCAGAACGGGCGTGGTGGTGAAGCTGCTGGACAAGCAGGAGCCCAGCGCGGACGAGATTGCCAAGAACTTCGACCAGACCAAAGACCAGCTTTTGGAACAGCGCCGTTCGGATGCCTTTAGTGTCTTTATGAGCAACGTCGTGAACAACTACAAGAAGAACAAGCTGATCCAGTTCAATGCCAAGGGACGCGGCCCGCAGCCGCAGGTCCCTGGCGAGTAAGCAGCTAGTTAGTAAGTAAAACGGCCCGCATCCACCATGGGATGCGGGCCGTTTCTTGTTGCGGTCTCGCTCGACCGGTTTCGGTTTAGCGCAGGCCGCTGGTTTGCAGAGGCAGGCCGGTGACCGGAGAGTGCGCCGGGTCGGCTTCGACGTTGGGCGCGATAGAGACACCGGTGGCTGAAGTCGGCGCGACCGTGGTGTTCCAGCCATCGAGCACCAGCAGGGCATCTTCGTTGCCGAGGTCTTTCAGGTCGGCCTCGACGGTGAAGGTCTTGGACTCGTTGGGAACAAGGGAGATGTAGTTATTGGTGTAGAAGACGGGAAGAACCCGCTGGCCGGAGTGTTTGCGGCGCAGTTGGACGTGGGCCATGACGGCGATGTTGGCCGTGGGGTTAGTGAGGGTGACGGTCAGCAGGAACTTGCCGTTGGCGTCTTTGCGCTCTACCTGCGAACGAAGAGCGACGGTGGGTAGCTGGTTGAGGGCGGTCAAGTCATCCTGATGAGTGGGAAGAGCGCGCCAGTAGAAGTTGCTGGAAATGAGTTTTCCCGCCGCGTCGTGCAGGTCGAGTTTGAGAAAGTGAACGGCGGAGACGTTGGCTGGAAATGGGACTGCGCCAAGACTGGTAGCCGTTGCGGGCGGAGCCGTGACGGTGTAGTCATGCTGGTAGGCCATGGAGCCGTCGAGGTTGTAAATGGCGAGATGCGCGGTGGCGTTGTTCACCGGATCGGGCAGGTTGTTGATGACCTGCAGATTGCCATTCGCTTCGTTGAATTGGATGTGGACGAGTTCGCCGGCACTGCGGACCGCAAAGAGCGCCGAGTTGGGCTCGAAGTCGTAGTGATAAAGCTGCCACACAAAGCTGGGCTGCGCCGGATGGCTCATCCAGGTAATCACGGCAGTGGCCGGGTGGAAAAGCTGGGCGTTGCGCCCCTCGTACATGGCGCGGAAGGATTCGTAATCGGCTAGCTGAGCCTTGCGGACGAAGTCGGCCAGGTTCGCAATTTTGCCGTAACGGCCAGCGAGGATGCCAGGATAGGCGTCGCCGCGCTGCGCGCCCTTGGTGAAGTCATGCTCGGCCCAGTCGTCGGTGATGGTCTCCCAATCCTTCTTAGGCATCATGCCGTGGATCGATTCGAGGGTCGGTACGGACATGCTGCCGGTTTCGGTCTTGAAGAAGTCATCGGTGATGGTGTAATACTCGCGCGGCGTGCGCCAATAGTAGGGACCGTGGGAGCGGACTCCGGCTCCGGAGGTGGAACTGGGCTGGTAGCGGCGAGTAGGTTCGAGTTCGGCCATCAGCACACGCAGGCGGTCGTCGATTTCCTTGGGCGGAAAGCCCTCGTTGCGGGCGCACCACACGGCGATAGATGGATGATTGCGGAAGTGCAGAATCTTGTCGCGCACATTGGCCATGTAGGTGTCGAGATCGGTGGGGTCGGGGCCGTCGCTGGGGTTGGGCTGAAAGAACTCGTCCCAAAGCAGGATGCCGTATTTGTCGCAAAGCTCGTAGAAGTCCTCGCTGGTGCTCTGGCCGACCCAGTTGCGGATCAAGTTAAGATTCGCAAGCTGGTGCATGTGGATTTCCGCGTCGAGTCGTTCCCGGGGAATGCGCTTGAGGGCCTCATCGAGACCCCAGTTGCCGCCGCGGATGAATACGCGCGCTCCGTTGACGGAGATGGTGAGGTTCTCGGAATCGGGCACGCTATAGGTGATTTTGCGGACGCCGAAGGTCACGTCCTGTGCGTCGGAGGACTGCTTGTTCTGCACGAAGCTGAGGTGGAGCTTATAAAGGTCTTGCGCGCCGTAGCCGTTGGGCCACCAGAGGCGCGGATGCTCGACATGCAAGGCCGGGGTGGTTTGAGGATCGAAGAGCACTTTCTGCGTGTGATGGGCGGGGATTTCGACCGCCTGCTGAAAGGAAATATTCTCGATGACGCCCTTGAGAATTCCCTTTTGTGGCTGATCGGTAACGTTATCAAGGGTGGCCTGCACGGTGATATCGCTGGAGTCGATACGGGGCAGCGGAAGATCGGTAGTGACCAGAGGATCCTCGACCAGCACGGGGCCGGTAGCGGAGAGAAACACCTTTTGCCAGATACCGGTGTCACGGTCGCGAATGGCGGGAATCCAGTCCCAGCCGATGGTAGAGAGGAAGGTGGGACCGTCGAGGGCGGTGATGCCGCCGTTCAGGCCCATGCCCGCCCGGATCGTGTGTTCGTGCGGATCGCCGGGATGCGGCTGAGGCGCTACGAGCACGGCCAGCACGGCTTTTTCGCCGGGCTTGACCACATTGGAGATATCGAATTTGCCGCGAATGAAGGCGCCGCGCGTGGCGCCGACCTGCGTTCCATTGACCCAAATTGTGGACGAGTAGTTGATGCCGTCGAAATTGAGCCAGATGTGTTTGCCGGTGTAGGCTGCCGGGACCTCCACGACCGTCCTGTACCAATAGGAGGTGCGGGCCAGGCTCTCCGAGATCTTCTCCGGGCGGTTATTTTCGCCGTAGAGAGGTTCGGGATAAACGTGGTTGTTGACCAGGGTGGTGAGCACGGTTCCTGGAACGGTGGCCGTATACCAGTGGTGCGGTTTGAAGTGGGTGGAGGCGACTTCTGCGCCGGGTTGCGGAACCTTGGCCACGTCTTGTAATTGCCAGCCGGCAGACAGCACGAGCGGACTGGTTTGTGCTGTGGCAGATAGCGACGCGACGATCGCGAGCACGGCTGCCATAAGGGGGAAAAGGGAACGGCCGAAACGTTTATGCACCGGATTTGTCCTCGGAGTGGTTCTGAGAGTTTTCAAGCCAATTCTGAGCTGCTGCGGGATTGGAGAGAGGATGTGTGTTCATGGCAAGTCCGTCGATTGTCCTCCGTTAAGAGAGCCATGGAAGGCATTTCGCAACGATACGTCGGGCTAGCGATCCGTTTTCCCGGTTCTGCTCGAACATCACACATTGTAGTAGGTCGAAAACCCTTTCGGCCGTGAGCCGGAATTCGCGCATCTCATTGCGAAGGTGTAGCGCAGGTATTTCAGACAGGGACAGCCGGTGAATTTGCCCGGATTTGCCTCCCGGCCTGAGCCCTTGCGCGCCGATAATACGATCATGGAATTTCAGCGCTCCTCCGGAGTTTTATTGCATGTAAGTTCGCTGCCTTCTTATGGAGGCATCGGGGACCTGGGACCTGCGGCGCACGACTTTGTGGCGTTTCTGGCCGAAGCCAAGCAGCATATCTGGCAGGTATTGCCGTTGTGCCCGACGGGGTACGGCAACTCGCCGTACGCGGGCTCATCGGCGTTCGCAGGTAATCCGTATTTGATCAGTTTGGAGTT
>JAATGG010000102.1 GCA_015654835.1 Terriglobales bacterium | reverse complement strand
CGGCACCGGGACCGAAGGTGCTGGCGGAGTTGGGCTTCAGTGCGGAGAATGTAGCGGCTCGCGCCAAGAAGCTGGTAAAGAAGTAGATTGACGAAGCAGAGTGGGCGCGTGCCGGCGGAGTTAAGCGGGACAATCGGCGAACCCCGCCAGCGCCGCGAACTCCGCCAACTCCGCAACTCCGCTCGGTTCCAAGAAAGGGACACGTTGTGAAACTTGTCATTAGTGCCGATCATGCGGGCTTTCCTCTGAAGGAGGAGGTTCGCGCTTATTTGACCAAGGCCGGCCATGAAGTGATCGACCTCGGTGCTTATAACACCGAGCCCTCGGACTATCCCGACTTTGCCGAGAAGGTGGGCGAAGCGATCAAGGCGGGCGTGGCGCCGCGCGGCATTCTCATTTGCGGCTCGGGCGTCGGCGTTTGCGTGGCCGCCAACAAGATCACCGGCATTCGCGCCGGCATGTGCCATGACACTTACTCCGCGCATCAGGGTGTGGAGCACGACGACATGAATGTGATCGTGCTGGGCGCGCGCATTATCGGCCCGGCACTGGCCTATGAAGTGGTGGACGCATTTATCGGCGCCCGCTTCATTGCCAACGAAGAGCGCTTCACCCGGCGTTTCAACAAAGTGCTGGCCATCGAAGCCAAGTATCATTGCGGCGACGGATCGAAAAGCCCGGCTTAGCGCAGGGTTGCCAGAGCGGCTTGAGCGTATGCGGGGAGGTCCGCATGGGTTCTTGCGCCGCCTTCATTGGACGAGGTACGAAAGGTAATCAGAGGCGCCGATGTTCCCCTTCGACGTAATTCTGTTTGACGTGGGCGGAGTGTTGCTCACCAACGGCTGGGACCACTGCGAGCGCGCGGTGGTGCTGGACCGGTTTCATGTGGACCGCGCCGAGTTTGAGGCGCGCCATCCGCAGTTCAACGATGCGTGGGAGCGGGATGCCATCTCGTTCAAGGCATATCTGGACGCGACCGTTTTTTATCAACCGCGGAACTTCAGCCACGAAGAGTTTTTAGCTGCCCTGTGCGCCCAGTCGATGCCCCTGCAGAATGGCGGATTGGGAATCCTTGAGGAGCTTGCGGCATCTGGTAAGTGGATGCTGGGAGTGCTGAATAACGAAGCGCGGGAGCCGAATGAATATCGTTTCCAGCGCTACGATCTCCGCAAATATCTTGATGTGGCCTTGAGTTCCTGCTATCTGGGACTGCGCAAGCCCGATCCCGCCATTTACCGGCGCGCCTTGGATATTCTGGGAAAGCCCGCGGAGCGGGTGTTGTTTATCGATGACCGGGAAGAAAATGCCGCTGCCGCTGCCGGGGCGGGCATGAAGACGATTCGGTTTGTAGGTGCGGACGCCTTGCGGCGCGAGCTTGAAACGTTGAACGTTCTCTAGCAATTCAGCACGAACTACAGCACGGGAGGAAATGATGCAACTCGGATTGATTGGCCTGGGTAAAATGGGCGGCAATATGGCGGAGCGGCTTCGGCTGGGCGGCCATCAAGTGGTGGGATTCGACTTTAACAGCGAAGCGGTCGCCAAGCTGGCCGCCTCTGGCAATGTGGGCGCGGCAACGCTCGAAGACCTGGCCAAAAAGCTGGTGGGCCGCAAGGCGATCTGGATCATGGTGCCCCAGGGCGACCCGGTCGACCAGACCATTGCCAAGCTGGAGCCGCTGCTCAATCCCGGCGACATCTTGATCGATGGCGGCAACTCGAATTACAAGGACTCGATCCGGCGTCACAAGGAAGTGACGGCGAAGGGCTTCCAGTTTATCGATGTGGGCACCTCGGGCGGCGTGTGGGGCCTCAAAGAGGGCTACAGCATGATGATCGGCGGCGACAAGGACCCGGTCGAGTATCTGCGGCCTATCTTCGAGACGCTGGCTCCGGGCAAAGACAAAGGCTGGGGCCATGTGGGACCCGCCGGCGCCGGCCACTTCGTCAAGAGGGTGCACAACGTCAGGGAGTACGGCATGAGGCTGGCCTGTGCCGAGAGTTTCACCATCATTGAGAAGAAGGAAGTGCTGGAACTCGAACTGACGCAGATTGCCGCGATCAGGCGTCACGGCAGCGTGGTCCGGAGCTGGCTGCTAGACATAACCACGGATGCGTTGCCGAAGAAT
>JAATGG010000077.1 GCA_015654835.1 Terriglobales bacterium | reverse complement strand
TGCGGCCGATGTGCCTGTCGCCGTGGTGCGCCCGAGTAATGGTGCGGCCAACGATGAGCTTGTGTTGCCTGCCAATGCGCAGCCCTTTGTCGATGCGCCCATCTACGCCCGTACCAATGGATATCTCAAACGCTGGTACTTCGATATCGGTACTCGCGTAAAGCAGGGGCAGTTGCTCGCGGAGATCGAAACGCCCGAACTGGATCAGCAGTTGATGCAGGCCCGCGCTACATTGAAGAGTGCAGAGGCGGATTTGCAACTGGCGCAGACCACAGCTGCACGTTGGCAAAATCTGCTCAAGACCAACTCGGTATCGAAACAAGAGACGGATCAGACGGTGAGTGCCTACGCCTCCCGCCAAGCCGCCGTCGATGCCAGCATGGCAAATGTCAGAAGGCTTGAGCAGTTGCAGTCATACGAAAAGGTCTATGCGCCCTTCGACGGTGTCATTACGGCCCGCGAAACCGACATCGGCGACTTGATCGACTCCGGCTCGGCACCGGGCTCCGGCTCGCAGCCAAGAGAGCTGTTTCACCTGGCCGCAATCAATAAGCTTCGCATCTTCGTTCCGGTTCCTGAAGTCTCAGCCTCTGCGATCAAGCAAGGGGAGCAAGTGGCTATTACCTCCGATCAATACCCGTCCGAGGTGTTTCATGGCCTCATTGCTCGCGACTCCAACTCAATTGATCCGTTGTCGCGAACTCTCAATGTCGAAGTCGATGTAGATAACACCTCGGGCAAGTTACTCCCCGGCGCGTATGCTTTTGTCCACATCAAAAGCCCCAACGCGACAAGCGCCGTTACGATTCCCGCGAATACGCTGCTCTTTCGTTCCGAGGGCTTGAGGGTCGGGGTGGTACGCGGAAATCATGTGGAACTGGTGCCCATCAAGATAGGCCGCGATTTCGGCGAGACTGTTGAGGTTGTCGCCGGATTGCAGCCCGCGGATGAAGTCATTGTGAACCCTTCCGATTCGCTTGCCAGCGGGGCACCCGTGCACATCGCAGGAGGATCCAAGGAATGAAGTACGTCCGTGCAGCGATGCTGGCATCGGCTTGCATTCTGCTTTCAGGCTGCATGGTCGGCCCGAAGTACGCAAGACCCACCGCACCAATGGCGCCTGAATATAAGGAGAGCGCTACAGCGCAGTCGCAGGACGGCTGGAAAGTTTCACAGCCTGCCGATGCGGCGCAGCGTGGCGAGTGGTGGCGAGTCTTTTCCGATCCGCAGTTGAACTCGCTTGAAGATCAGGTCGCCACTTCGAATCAAAGCCTAAAGATTGCCGAGGCCCATTTTCGCGCAGCCCGCGCCCTCATCGGATTTAACCGCGCCTCCGAAGCGCCGACAATCTCAGTGGGGCCTTCTGTCGGAACCGTGCGTGATTCCGTCAATCAGCCTTATTTCTCGCAGACGGCGGCCAATGGCGGCGGCGGCAATTTCGTCCTGCCTTTCGACCTGTCCTATGAAGTCGATTTATGGGGAAGGGTTCGCCGTACCGTAAACGCCGCACGAGAAAGCGCGCAATCCAGTGCCGCCGATCTTGCCACAGCGCAATTGAGTCTTCAGGCCGAACTTGCCGTCGACTACTTCGAGCTGCGTAGCGCCGACTCGCAGCGCAAGTTATTGAATGACACGGTGGCCGCTTATCGAGAGGCTCTCGAACTGACACAGAATCGCTTCGAGGGCGGTGCCTCTCCCAAGTCGGATGTAACCCAAGCGGCTACCCAGTTACAGCAGGCCCAGGTGCAGTTGACGGATATCGGTGTCAGCCGCGCTGAATTCGAGCACGCGATTGCAACTCTAATCGGCAAGCCCCCGGCCAGTTTCAGTCTGCCGGATTCGCCCATCCAGATGACGCCTCCGGCGATCGCTCCCGGAATTCCATCCGAGCTGCTTGAACGCCGTCCTGACATCGCATCTGCCGAGCGGCAGATGGCGCAGGCGAATGAGCAAATCGGCATTGCCCGCGCGGCCTATTATCCGACCTTGGGATTGGGTGCCTCGGCTGGTTTTCAAGGCACCTCCGCGTTGAACTGGTTTACGTGGCCATCGCGTTTCTGGTCGGTGGGTCCCACATTCTCTGAAACTCTCTTCGACGCAGGTCGCCGCCGCGCCACATCGCAAATCGCCGTGGCTAACTATGACGCCACCGTGGCATCCTATCGCCAGAACACGCTGACCGCGTTTCAAGAAGTCGAAGATAATCTGGCTGCCTTGCACATCCTTGAGCTTGAAGCGCAGCAACAGCATCAGGCAACTGCTTCGGCCGAGGAGTCGCTGGCGCTCTTCACCAATCGCTATCAGGGTGGGGTCGATACCTATCTTCAGGTCATCACCTCTCAAACGACAGCGTTGCTGAATGAACGGAACGATATAGAAATTCAACGTCGTCGCATGGATGCAACCGTCCTGCTGATCAAGGCATTGGGCGGTGGTTGGACAACTGCCGATCTGCCCAGGCTGTAGGGCGTGCGGCTTGCATCGCAAGACAGATCGCACTCCAACTCCAGCGGAGTTCGCACCGTAAGATCTGTCTCGCCAACTCATCACCTGTGAAAATGCGCTAACTAACTGGCAATTGTTCTCGGTCCCATGCTCAGAGAGATACCCCCGGAATCAGCTACGAAAGTGCCCGGTCTCATAGCGCGGGAGCGGCCAGTCAGCGGATGCAGAAGTGCACGAACCTGATGCCGTAATCCTGAGGGAGAACGAGCTTCGCAGTCACAGGAAGCCGGCCGGGAAGCACGCCTTGCACACGAAATTGCTGGACGGCGAAATTCTCAACGCCAAGGTCGAGCAACTGCGCTCTCAATTCGAGCATGTCGGCAAAACTGAGCAATGCAGGATGCACGGTGGTACGGACTTCATAAGAAATGCCGCTCGCAATCAAACCCCGCAGACTCGTCAAAGCCTTACCTCCGCTCTGTTCGACACCGGTGATGCGCGGATAGGCAGAGAATGGGGCCTTCACGTCAAAGCCAACCCAGTCGAGCGAGGGCAGCAAGGCTGCGAATCGCTCCGGTGCCATTCCAGCGGTATGCAAACCAACACGAAAGCCGAGACTGCGAACAACTTCGACGGCGTCGAGCAGTGCGGTCTGTAGCGTAGGCTCTCCACCAGAGAAGACGATTGCGTCGAGCAGATCTCTACGGCTCTCCAAAAATCTCAGGATCTCTTGCCATGACATTTGCGTGTCAGTTCGCGTGGGGCGCAGATGCGTGTTGTGGCAGTAGGCGCAGTCCCACGCGCAACCCTGGCAGAACACGGTTGCCGCCAACTCGCCAGGCCAGTCACATGTGGACAGTCGTGCTAACCCACCCACATGCAACTCGGCCGCGTCAGGCTTGCGGTTCACAAAAGCAACGGCGCTCGCGAAACTCACCTTGTTTGCCGCGGTTGAAGGAAGAGAACGGACGATGATAGCCCATGACGCGTGTCCAGACTTCGCAGGGCTGGCGCTCTTCCGGAGTCAGAGCGATTTCTGCTTCCTGGTCGATCACGTTCGAGAGTGTTTGCATGACGGATTCCTTTCTTGCTGTGGCGCGGTAGTCTTATTGTTCCGCGACCAACTGTTTGCGAGCGATTGCCTCGGCATCGCATCTGGGGCAGTAGGCATGTTCTCCGTCCAGATATCCGTGCTTTGGGCAGATGGAGAATGTAGGCGAAATGGTGAGGTAGGGCAAGCGAAAATTCTCCAGGGCGCGCTTCACCAGCTTCCTGCACGCCGTAGCCGAAGAAATGCGCTCACCCATATAGAGGTGCAGCACCGTGCCGCCTGTGTATTTGCGCTGCAACTCTTCCTGGCGCTCCAATGCTTCGAATGGATCGTCGGTAAAGCCGACCGGGAGCTGGCTGGAATTGGTGTAGTAGGATTCTTCTTCCGTGCCTGCTTGCAGAATGTCGGGGAATCTCTTCTTGTCTTCGCGGGCAAAGCGATACGTGGTTCCCTCGGCGGGCGTCGCTTCCAGGTTGTACATGTGGCCGGTCTCTTCCTGGAAGTTCACGATCCGCTCACGTACATGATCGAGAAAACGCACCGCGAAGGCGTGGCCCCATTCCGAGGTAATGCCATCGTTATCACGCGTGAAGTTTCGGATCATCTCATTGATCCCGTTCACGCCTATCGTGGAGAAAAAGTTGCGTAGCGTGCCGAGATAGCGCTTGGTGTAGGGAAATAGGCCGTTGTCCATGTGGCGCTGAATTTCTTTGCGCTTGATCTCCAGGCTGGTGCGGGCAATCTCCAGCAACTCGTCAAGGCGTTGGAAGAGTCCGGCCTCGTCGCCATGATGCAGATAGCCAATCCGCGCGCAATTGAGTGTAACCACTCCCACCGAGCCGGTCTGCTCAGCGCTGCCGAAAAGGCCATTGCCGCGCTTAAGCAATTCGCTCAGATCGAGTTGGAGCCGGCAGCACATGGAGCGAACCATGTTCGGTTTCAGTTCGGAGTTGAGAAAGTTTTGAAAGTAGGGCAGGCCGTACTTGGCGGTCATCTCGAAGAGACGCTCCGCGTTTTCACTCTCCCAGGGGAAGTCGGGTGTGATGTTGTAGGTGGGAATGGGGAATGTGAAGACGCGGCCCTTGGCGTCTCCCGTGGTCATGACCTCGATATAGGCGCGGTTGATCATGTCCATTTCGGTCTGCAGGTCGCCGTACTTGAAAGGCATGGTTTCGCCGCCAATGACGGGAATCTGTTCGCGAAGATCTTCCGGGCAAGTCCAGTCGAATGTCAGGTTGGTGAAAGGCGTCTGCGTTCCCCAGCGCGAGGGCACGTTCAGGTTATAGACCAGCTCCTGGATGCATTGACGGACCTCCGCATAGGGCAGTTCGTCCTTGCGGATAAAAGGCGCCATGTAGGTGTCGAACGAACTGAAGGCCTGTGCACCCGCCCACTCGTTTTGCAGCGTACCAAGGAAATTGACGATCTGGCCGACGGCGCTCGAAAGGTGTTTGGGCGGTCCAGCTTCGACCTTGCCGGGCACGCCGTTGAGCCCTTCAAGCAGGAGCATGCGCAGCGACCAGCCGGCACAGTAACCAGCGAGCATGTCCAGATCGTGGATGTGCAGGTCGCCTTCGCGGTGTGCGCGGCCGATCTCTGACGGGTAGACATGCGACAACCAATAGTTGGCCACGACTTTGCCGGAGACATTCAGAATCAGCCCACCGAGCGAATAGCCCTGATTCGCATTTGCGTTGACCCGCCAATCGGAGCGGTCGAGGTACTCGTTGATCGACGAGGCCACGTCGATGATGGTGCGCTGATCGCTGCGCAGCCGTGACCGCTGCTCGCGATAGACAATGTAGGCGCGCGCGGTGGCAAAGTGATTGGCTGAGATCAGGACCTGCTCAACAATATCCTGGATTTGCTCGATATGTGGCGAGCGGTCGTGGAAGCGGTGAGCGATGACCTTCAATGCCTGGATGGTAAGCAACTGGGCCTCGGCGGCATCGAAGGCTCCAGTCGCTTTACCTGCGCGCTCGATTGCGGAGCGGATCTTCTCTCCGTCGAAGGAAACCGAAGCGCCGCTGCGCTTGATGATGGATGAAGGCGGATGAATGGTTGTGTTCGACATCGATGCTCCCTCAAACGGATCAGCGATGTCTCAGCAAGGACGCGTTGCAAAGGATAAGATGGCGGAACGCCAAGGAACCTGACAAGCGACCCGCCGGTGCACCCCGCCCGTGGACGTTCAAATGATTACGGCAGGTTTCCTGGCTCACGAGTCGCTGCAGCCATCCAGCCTTCCCACCCCCAGAGGGGCAGTGGCATGAGCGAATGGCAGCTCTTCGCTTACAGTTGCGGGGGCAGCGTTGGTATCCACCAACTTCCCTCTTAGCCCCAGATATTGGGTCTCCGGAGAACCGTAACGCTACCGACTGTAGCCCCATTACGCTTCCCTGTCAAGAAAGCCTGGAAGTGAGGTGTGGAAATTGGCGACACGCCGCGCATGGGATCTTCGCCCACTTGAGCCTTCCGGTTTGATCTGCTGTTCCCGCCTCATCATCGACCTCAATGGACCCGTTGCACTATAGCGGGCATACTTTCCGGTGCCTGATCCTCGGCGTCAGGCTTAAAAGGGAATCCGGTGAAAATCCGGAACTGCCCCGCAGCGGTAAGCAGGAACGAACGCCCCAACAAAAGCACTGGTTCAGCCATGAACTGGGAAGCTGGGGCAAGTAGGCAGCCTGCAAGTCCGAAGACCTGCCGAAAAGCATGCCCGGAACGGGCATGAAATGCACACGCCTCCGAGGGGAAGGCCGGGTGTCGCGGGTTTCATCACCACTGCATTCTCTGACTTCACTTTTGGGAAACCGAAGAGGTGCCTGTTTATGCCTGAGTACGGCGCTGGCTTTCAGTTGCGTGCGCGGCTTTGACTGCTGCACTTATCCCGTGGCGAGGTGATTGCATGCTGCCAATCAGCAACGCAGAATGCTCATTACGGCCGATAGGCTCGTTTGGAGATCAGGAGGGGTTGGCCGGAATGGAAAGACAGGGCGCGCCAACTCGGATTGCCTTTATCACCCATGCCGCAACTCGCTAGATGAAAATGGGCTGCTTTCCGGCGGATGAGGGTTTGGACGAAGTGACAATTGCGAAACTGGATGCCTTAGGCTGGACAGCGCCAGCAGCGAAGCGCACGTTGATCAGTCCGGAGATACGAGTTCAGCAAACAGCGATTGCATTGAATCTGAATTCTTTGAAGGCCAATGAACTGCGCGAGTGTGACTACGGGGCTTGGAGCGGACGGTCGTTGGAGGAAATCCACGCTGAAGACCCCGCAGGACTCGCTTCATGGCTTGCCGATGTTGGCTCCGCTCCTCACGGCGGTGAATCTTTTCATCAACTGATCACCCGAGTTGGGGGCTTGGTCGAGGAGCAGAGAGACACAGGGCATTCAATCGTCGTTACCCATGCATCCGTTGTTCGGGCAGAAATTGTATATGCCCTAGCTGCACCAGAAGGTTCCTTTCGCCGCATCGAGGTTGCTCCGTTGACTCTGACAGATCTTCGCCTGAGAGGATCGCACTGGCACTTGCGCACCCTTGGGGCGGCGCTTGGTTCTCCTTGCGACGAATTGTGATTAGTACCGAACGAAAGCCGGTGCGTCGTTGTAGTCCGACTGAGAGGGTTCATGATTGACCAGGAATGCTATAGAAAGCCGAGATCAAACCCGCCCGCGTGCGATGTGCACAACGTACCGTCCCAACCGACGCAGGCCTCAACTCCTGCAGTTAATTACCACGTATGCATAGCGAGTGGTCAAATGGTTTGGAAATCTCGCGACGCATTTTTAGGAACCGAGCAGGATTTGGTCTCATCGCCGGGCTTGTGATACGGTCAAAAAGTATCTTGGGCGCCCGCGAGGGCATAACAGGGAAGCCGGTGTGAGTCCGGC
>JAATGG010000034.1 GCA_015654835.1 Terriglobales bacterium | reverse complement strand
GACTGGAGCCCGCGCGAGCTGAGGCGCAAGGGCCGTGCGGTCGAAGAGGCCATCCGGGTGTTGACTTCGCGGCTGGGACGGGCACCGGGAGATCTCGAAATTGCCACTGAGATGAGTGTTTCGCTCGAGGAGTATCAGCAGTTGCTTGGCGACTTGAAGGGTCTCGAGATCGGCACCCTGCACATGGAGCGCAACGAGGACTCGGGTGAAGAGGAGCTGGCCTACGTGCCCGGCCGCTCAGACGAGGACCCGCTCTTTCGCTGTCTCAGGGGCGAGCTGGAAGAGCGGCTGACGGATGCAATTGCTCATCTGCCGGAGCGGGAGCGGCTGGTGATGACTCTCTATTACTTCGAGGAGATGACGATGCGGGAGATCGGGTTGGCGCTGGGGGTCGTAGAGTCCCGCGTTTCGCAGGTACATGCTTCGGCTGTGGTGCACCTGCGTGTGGCTCTCAAGGATCTGGCGGCGCAGGGGACCTTTCGTGCCGCGCCGCGGCCGCCGCGAAAGGCGGAAAGCAACGCGCAGAGGGGTGAGCGCTGATGGAGAAGATGCTCAAGCAGGATGAGATCGACGCTCTTTTTCAGGCTGCGCGCACACCCAATGGCGACAACCCGCAGCCGGAGGTACGGGCCCGCGTGGTGCCGTACAACTATGCCTCGGCGGGGCAGATTTCGACCGAGCAACTGCGTGCTATCAGTATGCTGAACGACCTGTTTGCCCGCAACCTGACGCATAATCTGGCGGCCTGGCTGCGTACCCGGTTTCAGGTCAACCTGGTCTCAGCCGAGCAGATTGTCTTCAACGAATTTCTGTTGCGCATTCCGGAGATCAGCTATGTCGCTTCGGTGCGCCTGGAGCCGCTCGGGGCGCTTTCGGTGCTGCAGCTCGATCTGGCCCTGGTTCCGCCGATCATCGATCTGCTTCTGGGCGGCGAAGGACGCGACGGCACGCAACGTGAGCTGACCGACATCGAAGAGTCGATTGTCGCGAGCGTGGCCGAGATCATCTGCCGCGAGCTGACGGCGGCTTGGCAGCCAGTGGGGCTCAGCTTCAACTTCGAGCGCCGTCAGATGCAGACCCAGGTGGCGCGCATCATGCCGGTCACCGAAAAGACGCTCTGCCTGAGCTTTGAAATCCGCATGCCGCATAGCTCCGGGCTATTGAACCTGGCCTTTCCCGCGGTGGTGGCCAACACCATCCTGCGCCGGCTGACCTCCGATTGGGGCCGGCGCCGCCGTCATGCCGGTGAAACCCGGGTCCGGATGGAAGACTCGGCGCGCCGGATCCGTTTCGGAGGGGCACTGCAACTGCCCTCGGTGCGGCTCTCGGCAAACGAGATCGAAAATCTGGAGGTGGGGAAAGTGCTGCGTCTGAACCTGGCCGGCAACACGCTGCCCGAATGGCGGGTGGGAGGCCAGCAGATCGCCCTCGCCCAGGCTATCCGGCAGGGTGACCACCGCGCCGCACGCATTGGAAATCCACTCTCTGAGGGGAAGGCATGATGACGTATCTGGATTGCTGGATCAGCGTAGCAACCGCCCTGTTCTCGCAGGCCCTTGCCGGAGAGCCAGAACTGACCGAATCGCTGCCCAAGCCGCTTGCTCCGGGTTCTTTCGGCTTCGCCGCAACCCTGGCTGGAGAGGACGAAGGCCGCTTCTCCGTGATTCTCGACGGCACCGTTTTGGACGCCCCTCTGATGGGCGACGGGGCGGATCAGAAGGCCGGATGGAACGAGTTGCTGCGCGAGGTGGCCGACGCCGCCTCCGGCGAGTTACTGGCCAAGACCGGCAAAAAATGCCGGGTTGAGAGCTTCGAAGCGATTACCGGCGAAAGCAAGGTCTCGCGCGCCTTTCAATTGAAAGCAGGGGACCGTTCCTGGACGATTTTGGTGCGGGACGACATACGAGCGCCCAAGCCGGCGGCGCAACCGGATGCCGCAGTGGCGGCTCCACCCGTTGCCGCTCCGGCACCTTCCCCGGCTCCCGCCTCGGCATCGACTCACACGCCCAGCCCGGAACCATCCGCCGCCCATGCTCTCAGCCCCGGAATCGAGCTGCTGCTGGACGTCGAACTGGAGGCCACCCTGCGCTTTGGCTGCCGGGAAATGCCGTTGGGCGAGATCCTCGACCTCGGGCCCGGAGATGTCGTGCAGTTGGACCGTCATGTAGCCGATCCAGTGGACCTGATCGTCGGCGACAAGATTGTGGCTCGCGGCGAGGTCGTGCTGGTAAACGGCAACTTTGGCCTGCGGGTGACTGAGGTAGCCGCCCCGAAGAAGCGGTTGGAGAGTATTCGATGCCTATTCTAAGCCGCAGAACCGCAGCCGACAGGATGGAACGCACTTCTCCCGATGCTGCCCTCGTCCCTTTGCTGGACGAGTTCCCGATGGGCAGGCGGAACACCGATTCGGCAGGAAGGACGCTGGGTCGCAATTTTCCCGGCGCCAGGTCCGGTCTGTTCGAGACCTGCGCCAACCCCAGTTGCGATTCCGGCTGGCTGCATTTGTGGCGCAGCCGCTCCACCCCGATCTTTGAAGGTGGATGGAATTGCTCTCCGGAATGCACGGCAATCCGGATGCACGCCGCGGTGCGCCGCGAGATGGATGGCCGGGGAAGCAGCCAGGAGAGTTATCGCCATCGCATTCCGTTGGGCCTGGTGATGCTGGAGCAGGGATGGATCAGCTCTTCCCAATTGAGGAAGGCGTTGGATGCGCAGAAAGCTGCCGGCAGCGGACGGCTGGGCCATTGGCTGATCCGCCAGCAGGGGATAAGCGAGCAATTGGTGACCAAGGCACTGGGGTTGCAATGGAGCTGCCCGGTCCTGCCCCTGGGTTTTCACGATGCCGAGGCCCTCGCCCCGGCGATGCCGAGGCTGTTTGTGGATGCATTCGGAGCCTTGCCGCTGCGCCTTGCCGCGAGCCAGTTGCTCTATCTGGGGTTCGAAGACCGGCTGGACGCAGTGCTGGCCCTGGCGGTGGAGCGGATGACCGGACTGCGGGTGGAGAGCGGGCTGGTGCAGGGGTCGCTCTTCCGCCCCGCCCATACCCGCATGTTGAAAACCAGCTTTCCTCCAGTGGAACTGGTCGAGGCGGTTTCCGAGCCCGCCGTCGTACATGTTCTCGCGCGGGCCATCGAGCGGGTGCGGCCGGTAGAGTCGCGGCTGGTGCGCGTGCACGACTGTTTGTGGCTGCGAATGTGGCGCCGCCGGCAGCACGGCCCCCTGCCTGCTACCGAAAATGTGGAGGATTTGATCTGCTCGATCGGCGCCTGAGACGAGGGACGATTCGGGATGTGGAATGCCTTTCTCATGAATTGAAAAGAAAGGCCGATAAGCACAACAACAGAGGAGCCTGGGCATGAGTGAAGTTCGAACCCTGATCGTCGATGATTCGTCCGTGATGCGCAAGATTGTGGAGCGTGCGCTTCGCCAAGCGGGTCTTGACCCGCTGGTGGTACACGAGGCCGGCAGCGGCACCGAAGGACTCGACGTATTGAAATCCAAGCAGGTGGACCTGATTCTCTCCGACATCAATATGCCCTCGATGGATGGGCTGGAATTTTTACGCCAGATTCGGCTGCAAAATCTGGCTCCTGGCGTTCCGGTGGTGATGATTACCACCGAATCGAGCGAGGAGCACGTCAAGCAGGCCATCCTTGCGGGGGCACAGGGGTACATCCGCAAGCCGTTTACGGCCGAGCAAGTGAAGGAACGGGTATTGCCGCTTCTGAATGCGGCGTAACCGGGAGGAACCGGCATGCTGTTAAACGGTGTGCGTAGGCCTGCTGTCGCGCGAGCACAGCTAGCTATTAAAAATGAAATGGAGCGTGCGATGACGGTGTCGTTGCGTGAGTCTGTGGACAAGGTTTCAGATCCGCGAAACCTGGACGCGAGCGTGGAAGAGGTCTTTCACTTGATGCTGGGGGTGGATTGCCAGTTGGATGAGGGCCCTGCAGAAACGGAACCTGAGTCCGTGACGGCGGTAGTCGGGTTTGGCGGTTTATTGAGTGGTGCCTGCGTATTTCGCACCGGGGGCAGCGCGGCCATGAAGATTGCCGCACACATGACTGGTATGGAATTTGCCGAGATCGACGATACGGTCAAGGACGGTATCGGCGAAATCTGCAATATGCTGGCAGGTGCGTGGAAGGGTAAAGTTCCTGAGTTGGCTGCAAACTGCGGCCTTTCCGTTCCGGCTGTCATTACCGGTCGGGACTACAACCTGCATGTGCAGGCGCCTGAATTTCAGTTGCATCATCTCTATCGGTTCGAGGATGCAACATTCTCGGTCACCATCGTGTGCGACGGCCTGCAGTAACCTGCCGCTCCCGGCGCTGCTCCTATCGATCTGCTATTGTCCCTCCGGGATGACAGACTTGCTGTCGTCCCTCTGGTCACTGAATTCCGATCTTTGTGGAGCCCCCCAGCAGGGAGCGACAAAACTCCGACAAATTTGAGCGACCCACTCCCTGAAGCCGTGTCTCTGAAATGGCTCTACGACTGTTGATCGTCCTGTGCTACCTCTTCTAACAGAACTTCTTCTTGTTTGTTCGTTTCCTATCTGCTCATTTTCGGCCAACGGCCGAGGCTTGCGGAACCGCACACGCACCTTGATTCTCTCTCCTTCGCTAATCTTCCCGACAATCTGTCTCACTCCGCGTCACACTTCCCGCCCAATTGTCCAATTCTGAAATTGCTCCAACCCTTTTTGGCTTCTTTTGGCCCTCCATCTGCACCTCCTCGGATCGATAGGAGACGCTCCCGATGGACAGTGGGTATTACGCGGCGATGACCGGCTTGGTGGCGAGAACGCAGGCCCTGGATACAGCGGCCGCCAATTTAGCCAATGCGCAGACTACCGGATACCGTGCCGAGCGGGAATACTTTCGCTCGGCTCTGCTGGGGCCAGACGCCCGGGATTCGCAGTTGGGCGAGACCGTCAACAACTACGGCCTTCTGGGCGGCGACCAGCTCAATATGAGCCAGGGCTCGATTCAACAGACCGGGAATCCGCTCGATCTGGCGATCGAAGGAGAGGGCTTCTTCGAAGTGCAGACGGCAAACGGCATTCGCTACACGCGCGACGGCAGTTTCCATCGCGCCCAGGACGGCCGGGTGGTGACGGCCAAGGGGGAGCCGGTGCTCTCCTCGACCAGACAGCCCATTCCCGTACCGCCCGGCGAGGTGACGATCGGGTCGAGCGGAGTCCTCTCGGTCGATGGCGGTGCTGTAGCAACGGTCGGTGTCTTTGCCTTTCCCGTGGGCGCGCAGTTGACCCCCGAGGGAGCCAACCGCTATATCGCCCCGGATCGGGTCACCCCAACACTCTCGCCGAACGCCGCCGTGCACCAGGGGGCTCTCGAATCCGCCAATCAAGACGTGATCCAGGGTTCGCTGGATCTGGTCGTCATGCAGCGCCAGGCGGAGATGATGCAAAAGGCGTTGACCATCTTCCATACCGAATTCAACAAGACCGCGACCGAAGATCTGCCCAGAATCTAAGCATCAGCACCAAAACCAGATCCGGAACTGTAGCAAACGAGGAGAGAAATGATTCGAGCTTTATATACCGCCGCCAGCGGCATGAGCGCACAGCAGACCAACCTGGATACCATTGCCAACAATCTGGCCAACTCCTCGACCACCGGCTTCCGGCAGTTGCGCCTGCAGTTTCAGGACATGGTCTATCAAAATATGGTCACGCCCGGAGCGGCACAGAGCCAAAATACGGTTTCGGCGGGGTTGCAGATCGGCCTGGGAACCAAGTCGGCTGCCACCGAAGTGATCAACACTCAGGGCTCGATGAACGAGACGGACAATCCCTACGATGTGGGCATCAACGGGGCTGGCTTCTTTCAAGTGCAGCGCCCCGATGGAACCATCGCCTATACCCGCGCCGGCCAGTTTCACCAGAACGAGCAGGGCATGATCGTGACCGCCGATGGCGATCCTCTGCTGCCCAACATTACGGTTCCACCCAATTCGACGGCGCTGACCATCACCGAATACGGAGTGGTGAATGCCACCCTGCCCGGTCAACAGAATCCCTCGCAGCTTGGGCAGATTCAGTTAGCCACTTTTCCCAATCCCGGAGGCCTGGAAAGCATGGGCGGAAACCTGTTGACCGCCACGCTCAGTTCCGGCAACCCGATTTTGGGTAATCCCGGCGGTACGGAAGGGTTGGGAACCTTGCAGCAAAACTACCTGGAAAATTCGAACGTGGATGTAGTCACCGAATTCGTGCAGATGGTCTTGGCACAGCGGGCCTATGAATCCAACTCCAAGGTAATCAAGGCGGCAGACGATATGTATTCTCAAGTCAATAACATGACCCGGTAAACAAGAAGGATTACATGAGGAAACACAGTCATTGGCCCGGAAAAGAATTGCTCCTGCTTGGACTCCTCGGTGGAGCTGTCCCCGCCGTGCCGGCGCAGCCGCCAAGCCCGGCAGCCACGCCTGGTAAAGCGCCGGTCGGTGACCGTGTCGATAGAGGGGCGCAGGTCATGGTCTCCTCCGGGGCAGCCGATGGCTCGAATGCTACTGAAGTCATTCGCGAGATCGACGATCCCCACTCCGGCGAACGCTGGTTGCTGCTTCGCAATCCCGCCCATCCGGGCGGTCCGGGACGCCTGGTGCTGGCCCGCCAAAATCGGCAGGACGGCTCCAGAGCCTCTGGATCTGCTCCAGGACAGTATCTTCCCGTTGTGCGCGCGGGCGACCGGATAGTGATCGAGGAGCACACCGCGGTTGCCGACGCGCGGCTGGAGGCCGTAGCGCTTAACCCGGCAGCGGCAGGAGCTCCGCTCAACGTGCGTCTGACGCTGGGCGGCAAAGTGGTGCGCGCAACGGCTGTCGGGCCGGGGCAGGCCGTCTTTGCGCCGGAAGTTCAGGGGAAACGATGAAGAATATGACCACGAAGGCCGGTTGGAGTCGGAGCGTGCTGTTGGGAGTATGCGCGCTGCTGTTGCCGCTTTCACTCGCGGCAAGCAAAAAACAGAAGCCTGCAGAAGTAAAATCGACCCCGCCCGAAGTGGCTCTGCACGCCTATATCGAGCGAGTGCGGGCACAGCAGGCGGCCGAGGTGCGGACACCGGGGTCGATCTGGAGTTCGGAGGGACGGCTGGTACGGTTGGGCACGGATGCCAAGGCGGTGCGGCTGCACGATGTGGTTTCGATCGTTGTGACGGAAAGCCTGGCGGCCTCGACCGACGGGCAGGTGCAGAACTCCCGGAAATCGACCGCCAATTCAGGCTTGACTGCGTTATTCGGCGCCCTCAAGTCCTCGAACAATATGCAGAACCTGCTGGGCATGAATGCGGCGTCGGGACTGACGGCACAGGGCCAGAGCTCGACCAATTCGAGCTTGACGACTACATTCGGCGCCGAGGTGGTCGATGTACTGCCCAATGGAATGCTGGTGGTGCAGGCAACGCGGCAACTGACCTTCTCGCAGCAGACGCAGTTGATCAAGCTGCGCGGCCTGGTGCGCCCCGAGGATGTGAGCTACCAAAATCAGGTTCTCTCGACGGCGATGACCGACTTGGAACTTGAAGTGACGGGCAAGGGCATCGTAAACGACTCCACCTACCGGCAGAACCCGGTAGTGCGCTTCTTGCAAAAGATGCTGGTATTTTAGCGGTGCGACAGCGGGAAGGAACAAGGTCGAGATTGCCAATGCGATACGCGACGAAGCAGGGCAGCGGAGGCCAGCGATGCGGTGTGTCGTCCCTGGCCCGGGTATGGACGGGCTGGGTGCTGATGCTGGCGTTGGCCGGTCTCGTGGCCGGGGCGGAGACTGCACCGCAGTTGACGCGGGTCAAGGATGTAGCCACCATCGAGGGCATTCGAGACAACCAGTTGGTCGGCTATGGGCTGGTGGTCGGGTTGCGTGGCACCGGCGACAGTTCGCAGACCGTGTTTCCCGCCCAGACGCTGATTTCGGCACTGGAGCGGATGGGCATCACCGTCCCGCAGACGGGTTCCAACAGCGCCAGCAACATGCAGATCAAGAACATGGCTGCGGTCTTCGTGGTGGCCACGTTGCCTCCATTCAGCCGTCCGGGCTACAAGATCGACATTACCGTTTCCTCGGCTGGAGATGCGAGGTCCATAGAGGGCGGCATTCTCTTGATGACCCCCCTCTATGGGCCGGATGGCCAAATTTACGCCCAGGCGCAAGGACCGCTGGTGCTCGGCGGATACATGGCATCTGCCGGCGGCAATACCCGGCAGATGAACCACCCGACCACGGGCCGGGTTCCGGGAGGGGCGCTCGTGGAGCGTCCTGTGCCTTTCGACCTGAAGCAGATGCATACGGTGAGCGTAGTGCTGAACGATGCCGACTTTCATACCGCCGAGCACATGGCCGCAGCGATCGATCATATGCTGGGAGCGCCACGCGCCCATGCCATTGACAGCCGCCGTGTGGAGATTGCCGCGGCACCGGGTGAAGATATTGCAGCGCTGCTGGACAAAGTAGAGGCGGTGGAGGTCGATGTCTATCCGCGGGCTCGGGTGGTGGTAAACGAACGTACCGGTACTGTCGTAATTGGAGGCACGGTCCGCCTGCAGCCTGTCTCGATCTTGCACGGCGGATTATCGGTCAATGTCATTAGCGAAACCAAAGTTTCCCAACCCAACCCGATGTCTTCCGGGACCACCCAGGTAGTGCAACAAACCACGGTACAGGCCCAGGACAGGCCTGTGAACCGCATCGACCTGAAAGAGGGAGCGACGGTGGAGGATCTGGTCCAGGAATTGCAACAGACCGGGGCAGGAGCGCGCGACGTGATCTCGATCCTGCAGGCAATGAAAGAGGCTGGCGCGCTCGAGGCCGATCTGGAGGTTCTGTAATGGACGGAAGTATCGCGATACAGGGAGCGTCGCCGGCAATGACGGCGGCGGCACCGCAGCCGCGGCTGGTCAAGGCGGCCCACGAGTTCGAGGCCCAGATGATGAAAGAGCTGCTGAAACCGATGACCGGCACCAGCGGCTTGACCGGGGAGGAAGAAGATTCCGGTTCGGATTCTAATGGCGCCCTCGGGGAATTCGCATCAGAGGCATTAGGCCGGGCGCTAAGCGACCGGGGCGGATTTGGGATGGCGAACAAAATCGTGCAAGAGCTTTCTCATTCTGGCAACAGGAGTTCGGTAGCTGGCGTGCGAGTGGGACGGTGACTGGAAACCGGCACGGAGATACCGTTATCTGGCTACGGAAGTGACTACAGTGATTAGCGACAGGGCCGATAAAGCAGATAGGAAGGGAAGGGCATGGATATTCGCAACAGTCTTGAAGGGTTGAAGTCGCTTTTGGGGACATCGCCAGCAGCTCCGGCTGCGCCTCAGCAACAAAAGAGCAGCGTCGCAGAAACCGGGAGCGGTCTGGAAAGTGACCGGGCGACCGTGAGCAGCGCCGCCAGCGAAGTAGCGCAGACGGCCTCGGAGTCGACAGTGCGTTCGGACAAGGTCGCCGGCATACAAGCGGCTTTGTCCTCGGGAACCTACCAAGTACCGGCCTTCGCGGTGGCATCGAGGCTTGTGGACACGATGCTGAGTAGCGGGCACTAGAGGGGGACCGGATTTGAGGAAGAGCGTCGGTTCCCGCTGATGTTGGCGGGTAGAGCAGGGTGCGCCGCAGAAAGAACTGGGCTCCCCGATAAAACGGTTTGCGGCCCGGACGGGACAAAATCCAAGTCTCTGCGCCGGAACGAAAGGAATACAGGCTATGCAAGAGGTTGGGGCGCACCGGGTACATCCGGCGCTGAAGGAACTGGTGGTGACGGCATCCCGGGCGTTGGCGAAGTTGGATGCGGATCGTCTCGAAGAATTGGCTGTTTCCTGCCAGGCGCTGAACCGGGATCTGGTACAGACGGGCTCGGACGAACATGTGGCTCTGAAGCAGCAGTCCGGAGACGCCGCCCGAGAGATGGCAGTATTTGCGCGGATATTGGAAGCGACACGCGCCAACCTGACGGTGCTGAGCCGGTTGCGGGAATTGCAGGAAGAGCGGCTGGAATACGGACAACGTCCGTCAGCGCGGTGGACCGGGACGGAGGCTGGCCATGGGGACAATTAACTCCGCGTTTTACCTGATCGCGAAGGCTTTGGACGCAGACCAGGCGGCTCTGAATGTCGTTGCCAATAACGTGGCCAATGCCAGCACCCCCGGCTATACGCGGGAGGTTCCCCAATGGCAAGAGAGTCAGCCAACCACCGTCAACGGCGTTACGTACGGCACGGGAGCTTCGGTAACGAGCGCCATGTCGGTACGGGATAGCGTGCTGAATGCCCGCATGGATCAGCAGCAGGAACTCGCGTCTTCTTCCGCTGCACGCCTGACGGCACTCGATGCGCTCCAGGCTTTGTTTACGCCAGCCTCGGGTGCATCCGGTTCGACGGCGGGCGATATCGGCAGTGACATTACCAGTTTTTTTCAGTCCTTCGCCGGTCTTGAGGCCAATCCGACCAATAGCGCCCCACGGCAAGCGGTGCTCTCGGCGGCCAAGACGCTGGCCGGAGACATTTCCAATGCTGCCGCCAGCTTGAATGAGCAAAAGACGGGATTGGACCAGGAAGCGAGCGGAGTCACCGCCCAGGTCAATGCCCTGACCACATCGATTGCTCAATTGAATCAGCAGATTCAATCCACCTCTCCTAACGGCGACGCCGGCACCCTCGAAGACCAGCGGCAGCAGGACCTGAGCCAGCTTTCTCAATTGATTGGGATCAACCAGATTACGACGGAAAATAACGGTATCTCCGTTACCACGACTTCCGGCCAGGTGTTGGTATCCGAGGGGTCGAGTGTCGCGATGACGAACGGTACAGTCGACGGCGTCACGCACTTTTTTGTAGGGTCGGTGGATGCGACCGCGCAGTTGACGACCGGCGGCGGCGAGTTGGGAGGGATTCTGACAGCCCGGGATCAAGATATTCCCAGCGCGCTGGCCTCGCTCGATCAATTGGCCTATGGCGTCTCGATCGAGGCGAATGCCCAAAATAATGCCGGCGTCGATATGAACGGCAACGCAGGCGGAAATATCTTTTCCACGCCGACGCAGGTTGCCGGCAGCGCCGCTGCCATGAGCGTGGTGATGACCGACCCGAACGCGATTGCTGCTGCAGGTGCAGGGCAGGGAACCGGCGACGACTCGAACGCCATTGCGATGTCCAACCTGGCCACGCTGACCGATCCCCCCATTTTGAACGGCCTGACGCTGCCCGACGGCACCACCCTGGCCAGCGGTCAGACGCTGTTGGGCGACCAAACGCCCATCAACTATTATTCGAGCTTCGTCTCGGCTCTGGGCTCTACCGTCTCAGAGGTGCAAACCGAAAACACGGCGCAGAGCGCATCCGTAACGCAACTGCAAAATCAGATCAGTTCGAATTCAGCCGTCAACCTGAATGACGAAGCGGGTTTTATGCAACAGTTCGAACGCAGCTATCAGGCGGCGTCGCAGGTATTTACCATCTTGAACACTGTGATGGCCTCGGCGTTGAATCTCGGCGATCAGACCGCGGTTTCTTAGCGAGCGTAACCGCAAGGCAGCAGAGCAGGCAGCAGAGGCGGAGAAAACCGCTCAGGCCGGTGGAGGAGAAGGATGCGGGTCAATCCGTATTACGTCAATAATCTGGTAAGTTCGCTCGATCAGACGCAACTAACGCAGGAACAATTAACGAATGAGTTGTCGGGCGGCGTACGGGTCACGTCTCTAAGCCAGGATCCTCTCGCGGCCGGGCAAAATGTGCTGTTGCTCAACCAGATACAGCAGGACGACACGTTCACGCAGTCGGCCAGCCTGGTTCAAGGGCAGCTTCAGGTGGCCGATTCGGCCTTGGGCGGCGTGGTGACACAATTGACCCAGGCCATCTCATTGGCCACCAGCGGCAATAACGGCACGCTCAATTCGGACAACCTCAAGTCCATCTCCACCGAACTCGCCGGCATTCGCGACGAGGTGCTTTCGCTGGCAAATACAAGCTATCAGGGACAATATATTTTTGGCGGCGGACAGACTTCGGCACCGCCTTTCAGCACGTCCAGCAGCACCACTCCGGCGACCACGACCTATGCCGGGGACAGCGACGTCAACTATCTGCAAACTCCCAATGGCCAGCAGATTCAGTTGAATGTGCCGGGTGACCAGATCTTCACCGACAGCGGCGCCAACAGCGTCTTCTCGGTTTTGAATAATCTGATTGCCGACTTCGCCACCGGAACCGCAAGCAGCGCGTCGGCTACAGACGCCGCCAACCTGACCACGGCGCTCAATTACGTCTCCCAGCAGCGGGTATCGGTCGATAACTCGATCACCCGCCTGACTTCCGCGTCCAGTGCCGTGACCAACGAACAGTTGCAACTTACTGCCGCGCAAAATACGTTGATGCAGGCCGATATTCCGCAAATTGCGACGCAGCTTTCGTTGACCACAACGCAACAAACGGCGCTAGAGTCAGTGATTTCTCAGCTAGGCCAGGGCAGCCTCTTCGATAAGCTGCAAGGCTGAACCATAGGAAATGTTTGGCAAACCGGCCGCAGACAGACTCGGAACAGGGTCTGCCTGCGGCCGGTTTGGCTTGAGCGGGCGAATGCCGTGCGGATGCGTGCTGTTTGCTGTGAATCTCTCACCTCGAATCGTCCGTCAAATTCATTTCGACGAGATTCATCCCAGCGAGTGCAGCGCCCTCTATATACTTAAAAAAGCTTAAAGATTCGACAAAGGACATTCCATGTTCGCTCCTGTGCGTTTTATCTGGAATGCAACTCGCGGTCACCGGCTGACTCCGTGGCGGAGCGAGTATCTGCGCTGGCGCGTGGAGACATACTCCGGACTCTGGGCCGAAAAGCTGGAAGCCAAGGACATTTTCGGTTTTGTCTGGAAGTCCCGCTGGGAACTCCTGGCATTTCTTGCCTGGATCGGCCGTGTCGATCGCGAGGCGCATAAGCGGATCTAACCCCCGCGATAGCAGCGCACAGCATTCTGGGCGCGGGAGCCTCATCGTGCCGCAGGGATTCCAGGGAGCGGGAACACACCGCGAAGCGGGCTTGGCGTCGCCCCTCTTTGCAGCATTCGATTTTACCTCCAGGCAGATAACTCGCCGCGCGGCGGCAGGGCTTCATCCTTTGACAGCGTTCTGGACGCTACGCAGGCATTCTGGTGCCACGAGAGGCCATCGGTGCGACCTGCGGGCCGGCAAGCGCGGCCGGATGCTAAGTCCGTGATCGCTATCCATTTTTCCGGTGCAGGGAAGGCGGGCAACACCGCCGTAGCGCGCGTGAAAGCGGGCGCTGGTCCCCTATGATCGAAAGTGGAGCTATTTCTGGCATGAAATTTGGATCTTTTCCGTGGTTCAGCATGGCACTGATGGGATTTCTTGGTGCTGCTGTGGCGGCCGGGGCGCAGCAAATGCCTCCGGCCGAGGCGCCGGCGCCGATGCCAGGCACGCAGTCCGACACACCGACGCTGCACGTAACCACCACCGAGGTGCTGGTGCCCACGCTGGTGGAGAAGAAGGGCGGCGGCATTCTCTATGGCCTCAAGCCCGCCGATTTTGTTTTGGAAGATAACGGCGTGTCGCAGAAGGTTCATGTCCAGGAGGAAATGGATACGGCGCCGGTTTCCCTTGTCGTAGCCGTGGAGCAGGGCGGCATGAGTGTGCTCGAATTCGACAAGGTGGCCAAACTGGGTCCGCTGCTCGATCTGTTCCTTTCCGACAGCAGGAGCCAGGCGGCGTTGGTCGGCTTCGACTCTCAGCCGCGTTTGATCCACGACTACACGCATTCCGAAGAAGACTTGAACGAGGATCTGAAGCACCTGGAGCCGGGCGACGGTGGATCGGCGATCTTGGATACGGTGAGCTATGCCGTCGATCTGCTGGAGTCGCAGCCCAAGGAGTATCGCCGTGTTTTGCTACTGATCAGCGAAGAACGCGACCACGGCAGCAAGCACGCGAAGGCGGAGGACGTTATCCGGAAAATCGGCCGGTCCGATGTGCTGGTTCTGAGCGTGTCGTTCTCGCCCTCGCGCGCGCAACTGCTTCACGACATGAAGGACTCGGGCGACCAGCGGACCATGAACATGCTTTCGACTTTGCTGATGGCTGTGCAGGCGTTCAAGAAAAATGTATCGAAAGAGATTGCGCTGATGAGTGGCGGGGAATACACCACATTCACCAGCGACAAGCGGTTTGAGCAGCGGGTCGTCGATGCAGCTAAAGACTCCCGCAACCGGTATCTATTGACGTTCAGCCCCTCCAATCCGACGCCCGGTCTTCATGCCATCCGGGTGCGTACGGCGCAGGATTATGGGGCGCGCATTGTGGCACGGGCCAATTATTGGATGACCGCGGACCAATAGACCGTGGCTTCCGCAGTCGCTAAGTTTCCCCCACACAGTGCGTTCATGGTAATCTCACATACAGACACTTGAGAGTGGACTGAGAACGCAAGAGGAGTAACACACGCCGTGCTGGCGACTGCTAAGAAAACCGACCTGATTGAACGCTTCCGCACCCACGATACGGACACCGGCTCGCCGGAGGTCCAGATCGCGATTCTGAGCTCGCGGATTGGCGAACTGACCGAGCACTTCAAAACGCACAAGAAAGACCATGCCTCGCGGCGTGGATTGTTGATGCTGGTCAGCAAGCGCCGCCGCTTGTTGGATTACCTGAAAACGCATGATCCCGACCGCTATCGCGATGTGATCGGCAAACTGGGTATCCGCAAGTAATCAGAAAGCAAACTTTGACCCGGAAGCGCCCAGACCGTTTATTGGTCACGGTCCCCGTTCCACCCAGAACTTGGGGCCATGGTGTACCTGGCGAACTGCAACCGCTGCCAGGGCCTGTGCATAGCCGTTGGCTAAGTACAGGCCCTGGTCGTATGCCGGCACGCAGGCCGGGAGAATCCGCTCCCCCGCGCACACCCCACTCTTTTGCGCGCGTCCTGCTGTCCGCCGGCTACCTGCCGAGCCTTTCGCTCTGTTCCCCTGCCCTCCGGTGCTTCCAACCCACAAGTTTCCCGAGCGAAGAATGAAAAGAGGACTCTATGTCTACGAAGCATGAAGTAGCCGTCGAGCTTGCCGGCGGCAAGCGTCTGGTCTTTGAGACCGGGCGCATGGCGAAGCAAGCCTCAGGCGCCGCCCTGGTGACCGCAGGCGAGACCGTTGTACTCGCGACCGCGGTAGCTTCACCCGATCCCAGGGAAGGCATCGACTTTTTCCCGCTGACAGTGGATTATCGCGAGTACACCTATGCAGGTGGCCGCATCCCCGGCGGATTTATCAAGCGTGAAGGCCGGCCGAGCGAAAAGGAAATTCTGACGGCGCGTCAGATCGACCGCCCCATCCGTCCTCTCTTCCCTGATGGTTTCCGCAACGAAACGCAGATCATCGCGCTGGTCTTCTCTGCAGACAAGGAAAATGATCCGGATGTGGTTGCCATCAATGGCGCGGCCGCTGCGTTGGCTCTCTCCGACATTCCGTTCGGCGCCACGGTTGGCGCAGTCCGGGTTGGGCGCGTGAATGGCGAGTTCGTCATCAATCCCACCTATGCGGAGCGCGCTGCCACCACGGTCAACATCATGGTCGTCGGTCACAAAGACGGCATCGTGATGATCGAGTCGGGCGCCAAAGAGGAAACCGAAGAGGTGATCCTGGCGGCCATCGAATTTGCCCACACCGAGATTAAGAAGATTGTTGCCGCGATCGAGGAACTGGCCTCCAAGGCCGGCAAAACGAAGCGTTCCTTTACCGCCCCCGAGTTCGACGAAGCTTATTATGCTGAGTTGAAGAGCAAGATCGGCGACCGTCTGAAAGACGCCCTCGACACCAAGACTCATGCGAAGCTCGAAAGCCAGACCCTGATCAAGCAGATCAAGGACGAATTGGCTGCCGGACTGACCGCCGACGATCCTACCGCCAAAAAGAAGCTGGCTACCTACTACGAGCATCTGCGCGAGCGGATCTTCCGTGAGCAGGTCACCAAGGATCGCATTCGGCCAGATCGCCGTGCATTCGATGAGATTCGCCCCATCACCATTGAGACGGGCGTGCTGCCTCGCACTCACGGTTCGGCGCTCTTTACACGCGGCGAGACGCAGGCATTGGTCACGGCCACGCTGGGCACCACCGACGACGGCCAGCGCCTGGAGACCTACGAAGGCGAGCAGAAGAAAAACTTCATGCTCCACTACAACTTTCCGCCCTTCTGCGTGGGCGAGACGGGCCGCATGACCGGCGTAGGCCGCCGCGAAGTGGGTCACGGAGCACTCGCGGAACGCGCCATTTCCGCGGTTCTGCCCAGCATTGAAGAATCGCCCTACACCATCCGCATCGTCTCCGACATCCTCGAGTCCAATGGCTCGTCGTCGATGGCGACGGTTTGCGGCGCCAGCCTGGCACTGTTCGACTCCGGTATCGCCCTCAAGGGTGCGGTAGCGGGTGTGGCCATGGGCCTGGTCAAGGAAGGTGGCGATTACGCCATCCTGACCGATATTGCCGGCGCGGAAGATCACTACGGCGATATGGACTTCAAGGTAGCCGGTACCCGCAAGGGAATTACCGCGCTGCAAATGGACATCAAGATTGGCGGACTGACCCGCGAGATCCTGCAGCAGGCCATGGAGCAGGCGCGGCAAGGCCGGCTCTTCCTGCTCGACAAGATGGATGCGGCACTCGATGCATCGCGTGAGGAGCGGTCGAAGTATGCACCGCGCATTCACACCTTGCAGATCCCGACAGACAAGATTCGCGACCTGATCGGACCGGGCGGCAAAACCATTCGCGGCATCATTGAGCAGACCGGCGTCAAGATCGATGTAGACGACAGCGGTCGTGTCAATGTGGCCTCATCCGATGGCGAGGGCTTGAAGAAAGCGCTCGAAATCATCGGCAACATCACAGCCGTGCCTGAAGTTGGAAAGATCTATTTGGGCAAGGTTGTCCGTCTGGCCGAGTTCGGCGCCTTTGTCGAATTGTTTCCCGGCACAGATGGCTTGCTGCACATCTCCGAGATCGCCGAGCATCGCGTGAAGGAAGTGAAAGACGAGCTGCGCGAGGGCGATCAGGTGATGGTGAAGGTTCTGGCCATCGAAGGCAATCGCATCAAGCTCAGCCGCAAGGCCTTGATCAAGGAACAGAAGGCCAAGCTGACCCAATCGGCTCCGGCCGAAGCAGGCGCATCTGAAACGGAAGAAGTCGATATCGTCGCATCGGAAGCCCCTGCACAGGCAAAGCCTCGCAGCGAATTCGATGAACGGCAGCCAAGCTCCAACCAGAGCACGATTCTCATCGAAGGCGGTGAGGATTTTGACGAGGAAGAGGGCGAGGAGTTCGACGAAGAAAACGAGCCGAACTTCAATCGGGTGGAAGGTGCACCGGTCGTTGCAGGGCAGCCTGCATCCGGCGGAGCCCGTCCTCCGGCTGGAGCCAACAATCGTCGCCGCAGCCGGCGTCGCCGCAGTGGCGGTGGTGGCAGCGGTCGCGGTCCCGGCAGTGGTGGTGGCCAGGCGTAACGCATTCCAGACGACTGCAAGTACGAGCGAGGCCCGGATGAAAATCCGGGCCTCGCTTTTATGGGATGGACAAGGAGCAATGCCAGTCAGAGGATTTGAGTTAGAAAATTTTCGAGGACGGGAAAATTTCCCGATAACTCACGGAGCTTTAAATGATGTAAGTCAATAGATCTCTCAGCTATCGCATAAATCGCGGAATTTTCAGACAGCGTCAGGTCGACTCGCTCAGGAACCATTTTCCTCGGGACGGAACTGCAGACCGGCTTGGGGGCCAGGGTCGAATGTTCCATGGGCTGCACTGTGACTGGGCGCTCCGCCCGATAGAGAGAATGGCTGCTGTCTGCTACCCTCTCTGGAGCCGTGTTTGTCATGGTACATGCGGAGGTCGGCGGCTATGCACAGAGCCTCCATGGCAGTTGCATCTTCAGGGAAGACCGCAATGCCGATACTGGCGCCGACAGACACCGTATGCTCTTCCAATTGCAAAGGATCTTTGAGCAGTTGCAAGAGAGAGTGGGCTACGTAGTTTGCACTGGCGCGGCTAGTCGGCTCTTCCAGAATGATAGAAAACTCATCTCCGCCCGTACGAGCTACGGTATCGGAATGACGCACTCTTCCGGCAAAGATTGAAGCGACCCGCTGCAGCAGCAAATCGCCGATGTGGTGTCCAAAAGAATCGTTCACCTGTTTGAAGCGATTCAGGTCGACCACCAAGAGCGCGGTCTGTGTCTCTGTGCGGCGGGCACGTTCCAGAGCACTCATCAGGCGGTCCTGAAAGAGGCGGCGATTCGGCAGGCCTGTTAGTTCATCGTGGAGAGCAAGGTACTTATTGTGCTCGATCTGATTCTCGAGCAGCAGCAGAATCATCCCCACGGCAACCACATATTTCGGCAGGTTCCAGACTTCATTTTCGATCACAACGCGGGGCAGAAAAGCTTGCGTCATCGGCCCGACCACGAATACCAGGGCCCAGGCGAAGAAGCCGCATATCGTGATGAATGCGCCGGTGGTGGGACGGCGGTATGCATACCAAAAATGGATGGCGCAGCCGAAATAGACACTGAAGAGCACGGCACAGAGTGCAAGATCCTCACCGTCATCCGGTCGATGCTGGACAATCAGCAGGAATATGGAGAGCGAGGCCTGGAGAACGACGATAAACCAGCGCAGTCCGTGATTGAACCTGGAGAGAGAGAGGAGGGCCAGTAAGAAGGGAAGGCCGCCGAGAAGAATCGCGGCCGGGGTCAATGCCCACGCCGCCGCAGGCCCCACGCTGATCACACCCGCATACAGCATGTTCGTTCCCAGCAGAACAGCAAACATCCACTGGCTGGATCTTTCATGGCGATAGGGCACTGAGGCCCTCATAAACAGGACACCTGCACCGGCCAGAGAAGAAAGACCGACAACAGCGCCCAGAACACCGGAGATACCTGGAGTGTGCACAAACATGAGCGCACCGAAGTGCAGTGCGATCAGCACCCAGCCGGTAAGCCAGAGTCCTGAAGTATTGATCTGGCTACGCCGGGACACAGAAGCGAAGGCAGACGACAGCAGGGCGACCGCCGCCAGGTCTGGGAGTTTACTCCAATCCAAAACACTCACCTCTGTGAAACAGCATTATTGCAATATTGAATAGAATCGATGGACTTTGGTATACAAACATAACTCCTTAGTGGAACCGGCGTAACTTCAACTGAAACTTGTGTAATCATATTTTATCTTGCCTCCGTGAGGATGATTGTAGGGATCTTCCGGGAAAAATCCAGTGACGGATGACCCTTTGTCCGCTAGACTCGAAACCAATGGCTGCCAGTCTTTATATTGTCGTTGAGGGTGAAGATCCGGGCTTCGATATTTTCGTGAACGGCCGTGCCTTGGCGCGTAACGAAGACGCGTTGGAGAGGCTGGCCAGACGCCTCAACATACCTTCTCTGCTGGAGTTCTTTTCAGCGGATGAAAATTCAATGGCACTGCTGCTGGAGCAGGGCGCGGGCAATCCCGAGTGGGCACAGCACCTGCCGCAGCCGCAATGGTTCGATGCCTGCGATGGATTGCCGACTATCCGGGGCCTGATCGATTTTTTGACGCATCGGGCCGCCGCTCTTGGATCCGAGACCCAGGCAGTGCTCATGGAGCTTCGTGAGTACGACCGGGTGTTGACCAGGACTGCGGAGCGTGGCTTGCGGTGGCATATAGCCGTAAGTTGGCGCTAAGTTGAATTCCGGCCAGCTAACTGATTAGCCAGCCACAACCTCTTCTTCTTTGGGCGCAAAGATATTGCCCAGCCGCTGAATCTGCGCACCGACGCCGCAGAGCTTCTCTTCGATATGCTCGTAGCCGCGATCCATATGATAAACACGGTCGAGGATGGACTCGCCGTCGGCCACCAGGGCCGCCAGTACCAATGATGCGGAAGCGCGCAGATCGGAACACATAACGGCTGCAGCGGAAAGCTTCGCCGGTCCGCGCACCGTGGCAGTGCGGCCATCCAACTTAATGTTAGCGCCCATGCGAACTAATTCCTGCACATGCATGAAGCGGTTCTCGAAGATGTTTTCTTTGACGACGCTGACGCCTTCGGCCTGGGTGGCCAGGGCCATGTATTGCGCTTGCATGTCGGTCGGAAAGCCGGGGTATTCTTCGGTAGAAATGTCGGCAGCCCGCAACGGCCCATCGGCCTGCACACGAATTTCATCCGGGCTGAGAATGTCGATGCGGGCGCCGGACTCCTGCAGCTTGGTAATCACTGCACCCAGGTGGGAGGGGTTGCAATCCGCCACGATGAGGTCACCCCGGGTGATGGCGCCGGCTACCAGGAATGTGCCTGCCTCGATGCGGTCGGGGTTGATGCGATGGCGGGCGCCATGGAGGCGGGGCACGCCTTGCACGCGGATGGTGGCGGTGCCGGCGCCCTCGATTCTGGCACCCATCGCGATGAGCAGGGTGGCGAGGTCGGTGACTTCGGGCTCGCGGGCGCAGTTCTCCATCAGGGTTTCGCCCTCGGCCAGTACGGCGGCCATCAGCAGGTCTTCGGTGCCGGTGACGGTGATCTTGTCGAAGACCAGGTGAGCACCGCGGAGCCGGTCGGCGCGGGCTTCAAGGTAGCCATGTTCCTGCGTGATGGTGGCACCCATCTTCTCAAGGCCGGCGATGTGCAGGTCGATGGGACGGCCGCCGATGGCGCACCCCCCGGGCATGGCAACGCGGGCCATGCCGGCGCGGGCCACGAGGGGACCGAGCACCAGGGAACTGGCACGCATGGTCTTGACGATCTCGTACTTGGCCACGGGATCGGAGAGGGTGCGACAGCAGATGGTGGTGCGGTGCTCGGCGCTGCCATAGCCCAGTTCGACCTCGGCGCCCATCGAAGCCAGGAGGCGCTGTTCGGTGGCGATGTCGCGGACCTGGGGAATGTTCTCCAGGATGACTTCTTCCTCGGTGAGGATGGCTGCGGCCATGCAGGGCAGAGCCGAGTTCTTGGCGCCCGAGACGCGAATGGTGCCGACCAGCGGATTGCCGCCGCGGATGACAAATTTATCCATGAAAATCCGGAAACTCCTAGCTTATTAGTCTAAATCCGTGTTTTGGATATGGCGGAAAAGCGAAATAACGGGAACACACTGCGGCAACAGCGACAGCAAGGCAGCCGGAGAAAAAACTCGCCGAAAGCTCGCAAATCATGAACAAAAAAAGGAGTCGAAACGGCGAAGAAGGGGGTGGGGGGGGGAGGGGGGCATATCTGGCCTTCTCCCCTTGACAAATTACCGCTTCAGAGACCCCTTACAACTCCAGCACGTTGTCGTCGATGGCCACTCGGACGTTGCCGTCGGATTTGGCCAGCCGGCGAACGGCCTCGGGCTTGTCGACCTTGGCTTTAAGCATGACCAGAGCGACCGGAACGCTGCGGCCGGCGCTCTTGATGGTTTCAACGGCGGTTACGCGGTCGATGTTGCAGGCATTCATGAGAATGCGGATGCCGCGCTCGACAAGCTTGGAGTTCTGCATGTGCACGTTGACCATCAGGTTTTCGTACACATAGCCCAGGCGCGTCATGGCGCCGGTGGTGATCATGTTCAGGACCATTTTTTGCGCGGTCCCGGCCTTCATACGGGTGGAGCCGGAGATAACCTCGGCGCCTACCTCGGCGACCACGACGATATCGGCGGCCGCAGCCAATGGCGTTCCATGATTGCAGGTCACCGCGGCGGTATGCGCTCCGCGGGCACGGGCATAGGCAACAGCCGCGACCACGTAAGGAGTGCGGCCCGAGGCAGAGAGGCCGATGACGACATCTTTGCGCGTGGGACGCCGCCGGGCGATATCCCGCTGACCCAGTTCTTCAGAATCTTCGTTGACCTCGACCGCCGAGGCGAGGGCCTTGGGGCCGCCCGCCATGATGTATTGCACCTGGCCGGGAGCCGTGGAGTAGGTAGGAGGGCATTCGGATGAGTCGAGCGCAGCAATGCGCCCGCTGGAACCGGCACCCACATAGATAAGGCGACCGCCATCCCGCAGGCTGCGAGCCACCTGGTCGATGATCTCCGCAATCTCGGGAATCGCTTTTTTGACCGCTGCCGCTACCTTCGCATCCTCGTGATTGATGATGCGGGCGATTTCAACCGCGGATTTCGTGTCAAAGCCCTGTGAGGCCTCATTCTGGCTCTCGGTCGTCAGGTTTTGCAGCAGGGACACCTGATCTTTCTTCCGATCCTCTTGATGGGCGCTGGCCGTCTCCTGCGTCGTCGTGCTCGTAACCATCGCGTCTTAACCCCAAAGCCCAATTGTATCTGTAATCCGGCGAATCCAAAGAGAATTCTCCGTACGACGCAGCCCTGAGAATTTCAGGGCCGCAGGATTGCTAGAGCGCTTCACGGACCGCGTTATGGAAGGCGGGCCTTATCTCACGAATCAATTGGGTTTGACGGTGGGGCCAGGTGCGGTTGGTGAGCAGCACGATGGCGACGCGCGCCTCCAAATCGATCCACAAAGAGCAGCCGCTGTAGCCCAGATGGCCGATGGAGTGCGGGGAGAAGTGGCGTCCCGAGGAAGAGTTCTCCGAGGGGGTGTCCCAGCCGAGCGCTCGCGAACTGCCTTCCGGACCCTGCCGTTGCGCAAAGTATTCGATGGTGGCGGCCTGAAAAAGGCAGCTTGCGCCCTCGGGCCGCTGGGTTGGAGCGTCAACGCCGTTTGGAACGCTGGGGCGGGCTGGGGCACTGGAAGCGGTTGGATTGCCGGGAGCCAGAATTTCGCCTGCAAAGCGGAGCAGGTCGGGCACATTCGAGAACAGGCCCGCGTGGCCGCTTACCCCTTTGAGCACCCAGGCGTTCTCATCCTGCACCTCGCCTTGAATCAGGCGGTGACGGAAGGTGGTGTCTTCTTCCGTAGGCGGAATCAAGAGTCTCGCGGCCGAAGAAGGATTGAAGCCGGTGGCGGACAGGCCAAGGGGAGTAAATATCTCGCGCTGTGTCCAGAGGGAAAGCTCTTCGCCGGTGACCAGTTCGAGAGCCTTGCCGAGCAGAATGAAGCCGGGATCGGAGTATTCGGCACGGGTGCCCGGTTCGGCTTCGAGGGGCAGGTCGAGGCAGGCGCGGAATAGCGCGGAAGGAGAGGTTGCGTTGCGAAAAAGCTCGGCGTAGCCGGGCAGGCCGGAGCTATGGGCCAGCAGATGGCGCAGCTTGACGAAGCGGGCGTGCACCTCGGGGGAGCGGCCCACCACGAAGCCGGGCAACACCTCGCCCAAGGGCGTATCGAGATCGAGCAGGCCGCGCTGCTTCAGCAACATGGATGCGGCGGTGGTGGCCACGACCTTGGTGAGACTGGCCACGTCGTAGGGCGTATCCACGGCGACGGCAGACGAATCTTGCTCATAGGTGAAGCGGCCGAGCGCATCTTGAAGCACGACCTGGCCGCCGGCAAAGACGCCAAAGGCGCAGCCGGGAAAAGCCTGTGAGGCAATGGCGTCAGCCAGCACCCGATAGGCGGCGGAAAAGCGGCTGTCCGGAACGTTCAGGCCAGCCGGTACGTTTACAGACGGTGTCATCTCGGGCATCATCGCTGTTTCGCATCGTACCGCGAATCGGTGAACGGTGCAGTAGCGACGGTCCCATTTCACGGCTTATTTTTACGCCTGGTTTTTCATATCCCGAAGCTCGATTTTGAAGCTATCCTTGCTTACGAACGACTCGTCTATTTGGACGGAGGCTGCAGGGGCGATGGGTTGGGTGTGCGGATCACGGATGGCTGCAGTGTTGCTGGTGTTGGGGGCTGCGATGACGGCACGCGGCCAGACGGCGGCTGGGCAAACTACGGGCTCCGAGGCTGCGGCGCAAGGTTTACCCGTTGCCGGGCAAGGCTCACCTGTGGCCGCGACCGATCCGGCACGAAAGACCTATACCGTGCCAGCAGGGACCAAGGTGCTGCTGCAACTGCGGAGCGGAATCAATACCAGGAGCGCCAAGCCGGGCGATGGGGTTTATTTGGCTTCGACCTTTCCGGTGGTGGTGGGAAACCGGGTGATGATTCCCGCAGGGGTTTATGTGCAGGGGGTGGTGGATCGCGTAGAGCGGGCGGGACGGGTCAAGGGCAGGGCACAACTCGACATGCACTTTACTTCGATCATCTTTCCTAACGGCTCGGTGGTTGAGATTCCGGGCCTGGTGAATAGCTTGCCGGGCGCGAAGAAACAGTCGGTCAAGGAAGATGGCGAGGGGACGATCGAGCAGGCCGGAGACAAGGGCCGGAACGCAGGCGAGGCCGCGAAGATCGCCATTCCGACCGGGGCCGGCGTGGGATCGATTGGCGGCCTCGAAGCGGGGCATCCGCTGGCCGGCGGGATCATCGGAGCGGGAGCCGGACTTGCCACGGTTGGCCTGGTGTCGCTCTTTACTCGCGGAGCCGATGTGAATATCGAGAGCGGCGCACAGGTGGAGATGGTGTTGCAGCGCCCCCTGCTGCTTGAGGACGAAAACCTGAGCGCCGGACCGGGTGCGGGACTGACTCCGGCAGCGAATCAGCCGAAGCCCCTGGAGAAGCCAAATCGAGCGCGGGTATTGTGCCCGCCGGGAGGGCTGGGGTGCGAGTAGCGCCCACTCGCGAATGGGCCGAATGCAATGGATCGCCGTCTGCGAGTAATCTAGAAGGGAATGGAAACGTCTCCCCAGGAAAACTCTGAAACGAGTGCCGCGGTTCTTGCCGCGGACATGCCCACGGCCGTGCTGCCGCCCCTGCCGCAGCAGCCTTCTGCTCCCGCGCCGCGCCATCCGTCGGTAGCCATCGGTTTATGGGTACGCGACCTGCTGGTTTCTGCCGCGGCGTCGCTGCTGATTATCTGGTTTCTCTACCAGCCGGTGCGCGTGGAAGGGACCAGCATGTTGCCGCGGCTGGAAGACCGCGACCGCCTCTTCATCAATAAGTTCGTCTATCGTTTTTCGGCGATCGAGCGGGGAGATGTGGTGGTGTTTCGCTATCCGCGCGATGTGGAGAAGAGCTATATCAAGCGCGTGATTGCGCTGCCGGGGGACCGGCTGCGGATCGAACACGGCCAGGTTTATGTGAACGACAAGGCTCTGACGGAGAACTATGTTCCCGACGAATACCGCGACAGCCGCTCGATGGTGGAGATGGTGGTTCCCGAAAACAACTACTTTATGATGGGCGACCACCGGTCCATTTCATCCGACAGCCGTGAGTTTGGGCCGGTGGAACGGAACCTGATTTATGGCAAGGCCGTCTTCGTCTATTGGCCAACCAAAGACGCGGGCGTGGTGCATTAGATCCTGATAGGCGAATAGAACGATTATTGGCCGGGAACCCGATGAAAAATGGGCAGGTGAGATTGATGGGCGTCCAATAATCCAAGGCTTGTGGAGCAATCGGTATGGCAGGGGGAGCGAAACCTGTTAGAATCGATTGAATCCACTCCTCGGAGAGGCGATGCAGGCAATCTTAGCGCTCGAAGACGGGCGCATCTTCCGTGGCCAAGGCTATGGCGCACCCAGTGAATGTCAGGGTGAAGTAGTTTTCAATACCTCCCTTACCGGCTATCAGGAAATCGCAACCGATCCCTCTTATGCCGGCCAGATTGTAGTTCTCACGAATCCCCAAATCGGCAATTACGGCACGAACCAGGCTGATAATGAGTCGGCCAAACCCTATATCGAGGGACTGATCGTCCGCGAGTTTTCGGCGGTCAGCTCCAACTGGCGCTCCGAACAGGTAACGGACGAGTACATGGAGCGTTACGCGGTGCCGGTGCTGGCAGAGATCGACACGCGCGCGTTGGTGCGCCACTTGCGGACCCATGGCGTGATGCGTGGCGTGATTTCGACCCAGGATTCCGACGTTGAGTCTCTTGTCCGCAAGGCCAGAAACATCCGGAAGATGGATGGGACCGATCTGGCGCGCGTGGTTTCAACCAAGTCGAGTTACCAGTTCGACGCCAGCGACGACCGGAACCAGTCGGGCGATCCGCTGCTTTCTGCAGCTTTGGATCGGCCGTCGCTGCATGTGGTGGCGTACGACTTCGGTATCAAGCAGAACATTCTCAGAATGCTGACGCGCGAGGGCTGCCGGGTCACGGTAGTGCCCGCGGAGACGACGGCTGCGGATGTGCTTGAGTTGAAGCCGGACGGCGTGTTTCTGTCGAACGGGCCGGGCGATCCCGAGCCAGTGGACTATGCGGTGCAGGCGATTCGCGACATGATGGGGCGCGTGCCGGTGTTTGGCATCTGCCTGGGTCATCAGCTTTGCGGACTGGCGCTGGGCGGCAAGACGTACAAGCTGAAATTCGGCCACCATGGCGGCAATCATCCGGTGAAGAACCATCTCACGGGGAAGGTAGAGATCACGGCGCACAACCATAATTTTGCCGTCGATCCCGACTCGATGAATGCCAGCGAGGTGGAACTGACGCACGTGGACCTGAACGATAACACGCTGGAAGGGCTGCGGCACAAGACGCTGCCGCTGTTCAGCGTGCAATATCACCCTGAAGCTGCTCCCGGGCCGCACGATTCTCACTATCTGTTCCGCGACTTCCGCACGATGATGGAGGAGTGGAAGGGATGAGGATCTTCACTCAACAGGAATTTGATTTTCACCAAGATGGCGGGGCCGAGGCTCCGCTGTTTTTTGGTCCTCGCGCAACGATATTGAGCTAGTGATCGACGGGGCATAGTCCCCGGGGGATTTGGATGCGACCTCGACGGGAAACGATGCGAATCGGCATGGATGCCTACTTCGTTACTACCCAGACGGAGAACCGCAAGCCATTTTTTCGTCACGAACGCTGGGCTCTTTTGATGATGGAGATACTGCACCATTACGATGGCTCAGGCTATCGGTTGCATAGCTTTGTTGTGATGCCCGATCACCTGCATCTGCTATTAGCACCGTTGGAAGCTTTGGAGAAGGCAGTGCAACTGATCAAGGGTGGATTTTCATTTCGTGCCAAGCGGGAATTGTCGTGGAGCAACGCCATCTGGCAACCTGGCTTTACGGAACATCGCATCCGCAATGAGCAAGACTGGGAGAATCATTTGGAATACATTCGTTTCAATCCAGCCCGTGCAAAGTTGGCCGATGATGCCATGCGCTATCCGTACATGGATTTTCCGCGCAGAGATTTTCCTCAGGGGCTAAAGCCCCCGTCAGAAGACATTGCAAATGTACGGGCTGAAGCCCGTACCCTCCCTACAAAGGTTCCAAATCCCGGAGAAGGATCTACTTAATACCTGGTTCTGCCTGTAAGTGCCGTGTTGTAAGTGTCGAGTACGGTTTGTACCCCAAACAGAGAAGAGTTCCAGGCAACAATCCAAAGATTTCAGGAAAGAATCAAAGCAAATGCCACGCAGAAACGACATTCAGAAGATATTGGTGATCGGCTCGGGGCCGATTGTGATTGGGCAGTCGGCGGAGTTCGACTACTCGGGTACGCAGGCTTGCAAGGCGCTGCGGCAAGAGGGCTACGAGGTGGTGCTGGTG
>JAATGG010000215.1 GCA_015654835.1 Terriglobales bacterium | reverse complement strand
GCCAATTCGCCGTCGGCACGGCTGGTAAGAACGATTGGAACCTTCGCGCCCACGACCACTCCAGCGGCCAGCGCTCCGGCGAGATATTGGAGCTCCTTGAAGAGGATGTTTCCCGCTTCGAGGTTTGGAACCATCAGCAGGTCCACATCTCCCGCTACCGGTGAATTGATCTTTTTGATGCGCGCGGCGTCTTGTGAAATTGCGTTGTCGAACGCGAGCGGACCATCGACGATGGCCCCGGTAATCTGGCCGCGGTCTACCATTTTGCAGAGCGCGGCGGCGTCCATGGTAGACGGTATGGCGGGGTTTATCGACTCCACTGCCGACAGGATGGCAACCTTGGGATTGACGACTTCGAGAGCCAACATGGTGTCGATTGCATTCTGCAGGATGTCGATCTTTGTTTCCAGATCGGGCTGGATGTTGATGGCGGCATCGGTGACAAACAGGGTTTTATGATAGGCCGGAACATCCAGCGCGAATACGTGGCTGATGCGCCGCCCGGTGCGCATGCCTCCCTCGCGTGCGACGACCGCGCTCATGAGCTCGTCGGTGTGCAGAGAGCCTTTCATGAGCATTTGGACCTCGCCCTTGCGCGCGAGTTCGACGGCGCGGACAGCGGCGGTGCGCGCATCGGAAACGTCGAGGATCTGGACCGGCTCCAGGTCAAGTTGCATCGATTCCGCGAGACCGCGAATCCTGGCCTCGGAACCCACGAGAACAGGAATAATCAAGCGGTCTTTAAGGCCTTGGAGGGCACCACTCAGGGACACTTCATCGCACGGCCAGACGACTGCAGTTTTGACCGGCGGTTTCGATGTAGCGCGGGCGATGAGGCCATGGTAACGACGATAGGGATCGTGGACAATCACCTGCGGTACGGGCAATGTGGACCAGCGCAACTTCTGCGGCGGCGCCGTAAGCTGGGCGGTTCCCGTAAAAATGGACGTTGCTTTATGATTGATTGCTTCGCAAGCAAAGGTGATGAGTTTTGTCGCGTCCTCTTTGGCAGTGACTTCTACGTTGACGAGAATGCGGTCGCCGACGTGGAGCCGATTATGGAACGAGAGCGAGATTTGTACGAGCGTGCAGCCGGGGCCGGGAATCTGCATACTGAAAAGGCCGGAGACGAGAGAAGCGCACCACATATTGGGTCCCGTGGGCGGTATGCCGCCCGCACGCTCGATCAGTTCCTCGGACTTGAGGACAGAGTTGAATCCAGAGATGGAGGCAAAAGCCATGGCGTCGTCGGTGGTGAGGACATGCTCGGTTCTGGCCGTGTCGCCGACGGAGATCTCGTCGTACGTCTTGCTTTCAATAAACCCCAGATTCATACACAGTCCTTTCGGGAATTTCGCGATTCACCGAATGTAAGTAAGATTCGATCTGAGAATCTTAACTGACGGCGCCTGCTTTTGGCTGTTCGTTCATCTCTCCTCACTTTTGTTCGCTTGTTTCGGCGGCATCAGGCCAGAGAACTGTTCACTATTTGTTGAGCTTCGGTGACGATGGCATTTAAATGCGACTGGCCCTGAAAGCTCTCGGCGTAGATTTTGTAGATGTTCTCTGTACCGGAAGGACGGGCCGCAAACCAGCCGCTCTTTGCTACGACTTTCAAGCCGCCGATTGGCGCGTCGTTGCCGGGAGCCCTGGTCAGCTTGGCGACAATCGGCTCGCCCGCAAGATTGGATTCCTTTACCGCATCGGGCGAAAGCTTCTGCAATTTTGCTTTCTGCTCGGGCGTGGCGGCCGCATCGATGCGGGTGTAGCAGGCGGTCCCGAACTCCTCAGTCAGTGCGCGATAGTGTTCGCCCGGATCTTTGCCGGTGCGCGCGGTAATTTCCGCTGCGAGCAGATCCATGATGGGGCCGTCCTTATCGGTCGTCCATGTGGTGCCGTCGAAGCGAAGGAAGCTTGCTCCGGCGCTTTCTTCGCCACCAAAGCAATAAGCACCATCAAGCAGGCCCGGGACAAACCACTTGAAGCCAACCGGCACCTCCCGTAGTGTGCGGCCGAGTTTTTGAACGACGCGATCAATCAGACTGCTGCTCACCAGGGTCTTTCCAACGGCGACGTTTTGACTCCACTGAGGGCGATGAGTGAGCAGGTATTGAATCGCTACGGCGAGATAGTGATTGGGGTTCATCAAGCCGCCGGAGGGGGTGACAATGCCATGCCGATCCGAATCCGGATCGTTGGCGAAGGCAACCTGGAAGCGATCTTTCAAGCCCACAAGGCTGGCCATTGCGTAGGGGCTCGAACAGTCCATGCGGATTTTGCCATCGTGATCGACGGTCATGAATGAAAATGTCGGATCGATCACGGGGTTGACCACGGTGATGTCGAGTCCATAAACGGAGTTGATCGGCTCCCAATAGGGGCGTGCCGCTCCGCCGAGCGGATCGACACCGAGCTTGAGACCGGCACCGCGAATGGCATCCATATCGACGACATTTTTGAGATCGCGAACATAGGGCAGGATGAAGTCCTGCTGGTGGACGCAGGATGCCTGTATGGCCTTGGCAAAGGGGACACGTTTCACGCCCTTATTGCCGGCCTTGAGCAACTCATTCGCACGGTTCTCGACCCACTTTGTTACATCGGTATCGGCTGGACCGCCGGTGGTCGGGTTGTATTTGAAGCCTCCATCCTCGGGAGGATTGTGCGACGGCGTGATGACAATGCCGTCGGCCAAGTGTTCTTTGCGACCGCGGTTGTACACGAGGATGGCGTGTGAAATTACCGGCGTCGGTGTGACCCCGTCGCCCTGTTCGATGATTGTCTCGACGCCGTTGGCTGCAAGCACTTCAAGAGCCGTGCGCTGCGCGGGGGCCGACAGGGCGTGGGTGTCCTTCCCCATGTAGAGCGGGCCATCCGTCTTCTGCTCACGCCTGTAATCGCAAATTGCCTGGGTAATTGCCAGGATGTGCGCTTCGGTAAACGTGCCTTTCAGGGGCGTGCCGCGATGTCCACTGGTGCCGAAGCTGACCATCTGGTTGCGATCTTCCAAGTCAGGGCGGCGCTCAACATAGGCGGCCTCAAGGCGAGCTACATCGATGAGCATCTCTTTGGGTGCGGGCTTGCCTGCCAAGGGCGAAACAGCGGCTGGGTTCGATGCGCCTGAGGACTTGTCTAGCTTATCTAGTGGACCGGACATGATTTCACCTTCCAGATGTCATTTGTGGATTCGGCAATGGCGCGTGTGGCTCGCTGAGAATTTATCGGGACTGGCCATGTTTCAAAGAGCGTTGCGCATGGCAGTGCGATGTCAAATCAGGCAAGTTCTATCGTGATCGCCACCGACTCAAAGTGTATCGCGCGAAGTGGGAGGGACTCCAGGGTCGCTGCGGCTGGTGGAGCAAACTAGCCGATGGAGAAGACCACGCGCGGCTTGCCTGCCGCCTTGTCCCAAACTTCTTCGACCTTGGAGAGCGGCAGGACGGTGGTTGCGATTTTCAAGCCCGCGGGATGAACCGTCTCGAAGACGCTCTTGATCGCCTGCAACAGGACGGCCATACGCACGCTTTTCACTCCGCTCCCCATGAGCAGGATTGCCGATGAGCGAAGCGCGGCTCCGGGCAGATCGATGGTGGCCTCGCTCCCGGCTTCGCCGACGTGAACGAAGCGGACGGGCGTGCTGTCTTCCACACTCTTGGCGATTGCGACGATGATGGTTTTCGCGCTCTCGCCCCATAGGTAGTCGATGACGATATCGATGCCCGAGGCGAAGACCTGCTTCAGAGCCTCTTCATATTCTTTGGCTCCCGACGGGTGCTGACTGCCGAGCAGGAACGGAATGGCGATATCCGCTCCGAGCTTTTTCACCTCTTCCAACGCTTCCAGATTGCGGCCTGTGGCAATGACCTTGCCTGCGCCCAGGTACTTTGCCAGTTGAACGGCAAGCCTGCCGGCGGTTCCGGTAGCGCCGTTGACCAAAACGGTTTCGCCGGCAACGAGATGAGCGCGCTCCACGAGCGCAGCCCAGGCCGACATGCCGGGATTGGCGATGGCGGCGGCGGTGATTTCGTCAAGCGCGTCCGGGAGTTCGATGCACTGACTGGAACGGACAGGGCAGAGTTCCGCGAGAGCGCCAAACGGCGCATCGGGCAAGACGAAATAGACGCGCCTGCCATCTTGCGTGATGCCGACGCCATCGGAGCCGGCGATGGCGGGGAAGGCAGAGCCGGCACTGTAGTGCGAGCCCGCGGCGCGCGATTTTGAGAAATGGCTCAACGCGGAAGCTCGTACCGAAATCAGTTCTTCGCCTGGCCTGGGAACGGGTGTTTCGAAGTCCCCATAAACGGGAGCTTTGCCTGGGGCGGTGACAACGGCTGCCTTCATGTTATTTCCTCCGTGGGTGTTTAAGGGCATTTTCGGAATACAGGCAAGCTTCTTGAGAGTGGTACAAGGTGGCCCTTTCTTGGAAAGGCCACTCAACTGTGCGCTTTCGGTCTACACCCATTTCGAAATTGCTATAGCCCCTCACGCCAGCAGCGAAGCGCTGCCTGCCAACATTGCGGCCAATGCCATTTCAAAATCTTTACTGAAGTCGAGGTGCAGGACTTCGAGCTCGGGATATTTCTGGAGTAGCCGCAGGGAGGATTCTTCGCGCGATGTCATTTGGGCCAAGCCTACCATCAAGGCATGAGTCCAGAGCATGACGCGCAGGCCACGCCCGCTTTTGAGTCCAAGAGCTTCTTCGATGCGCGCAGCCGGCCGGAGTAGCATTTCATGCATTTGCAGCTTGAAATTGCCCAGGTTGACGTCCTCAACATTTTCTTCGAAGACGGAATGAAGGAGGGCGACCAAGCGCCTGAGGAACGGCCGGTCTCTCAGCGTGGAAGCAATGACGGATGCCAATGCGGTTGGCTCTGTATTTCCTTCGGAAAATCCTATCTCAAGGGCATTAAACCAACCGCGAAATGCGTCGGCACACAACTCCAAAAATAGAGTTTCCTTGGTCTTGAAGTAAAGATAGACGGTGCCCTTGGCGAGACCGGCGCCGCGCGCGACGTCATCGATGGAAACCTCGCGGTATTCTCGAACGGAGAAAAGATGGGCGGCAGCCTTCAGAATGGCCGAACGCCGCTCCTCTTTTGCACTGTTGCTGCACGCGCGGGTGCGTGGCGATCCATCTTTACAAAAGCACTTCACGGTTTCCTGTCTGCGCGGAAGAAGGTTCAGCATTCTCCGCGTGTGGATTTGCTTGCGGTTGGATTTTCCTTATCTTAATTTGCCCTGAGGCTCACCCACAATCGGGCATCAGGCAAGCAGGGAAGCCGTCGCAAGATTTCCCCAGGCGGGCACCGCGGCACGGTCGCCAGGGATCAGGGCGCGAAAGGCTGTTCTGGCTACAGAGCGGACGGAAATCGCATGCTTCTGGTATCCCCGAGGGTTTTCAAGGCCGGTGTTCCTGTCGAGATCGCCCACTGGCGGATCGGGGCACAGAGAGGTCACCGTCACGCCGGTATTTTTCAATTCTTCAGAGAGCGACTCTGAAAAGCTGAGCACATAGGCCTTTGCTGCGCTATAGACGCTGTGCAAGGGGACTGGCGCAGAAGCTGCGGTTGAGGCTACGTTGAGAATTCTGCCTCTATCGCGAGCGATCATGCCGGGCAAGAGCAACTTTGTCAGCATTGTCAACGCGAGGATGTTGGACTGAATGACGCGCTCCTCGGTCTGGGGCTCTGTCGCTTCAAACTCCCCGTAAGCGCCGAGGCCCGCATTATTCACGAGAACGTCGATGTCGATATTGTGCTGGGACAACTCGGCGAAGACGGTATGCGCCGCATCCGGCTCGGCGAGATCGCAGGCGATGACGGTCGTATCGACGCGAAAAACCTTGCGGGCGGCAGCAGCGATGCCCTCCAGCACGGGTTTCTGGTGTCCGACGAGGACGACATTGTGTCCAGTGCCAGCAAAGAAAGGCACGAGTTCGCTACCGATTCCCGCGCTTGCGCCTGTGATAAGAACTGTGGGCCGCACCGTATCTAAAGCCATTGATTGGCCTCCTCCCGTTTTTGGAAATGACCTGAAGTCATTTATAAATGACTTCAGGTCATAAAGCAAGGCGAATCGGCAACTCTTTTTGGGCAGAGAATATCGATTTGCCGGGGGGCCTGGATTGGGAGACGTTCAGTGAACTGCTCGCATCAAGCCGAGCCTGCCACTTTTTGTTGGGTTGTCGCTGGCAGGAATGCAGGAGGACGAGTGCGGTGCGGCTATGCGCTTTCTTCGGGAAGGACGGTTACGCGGCGACGAAAAATCCAGAGAAGCACGCCGGCCAATGCCCATGCGAGGCCTACTTCCTGAGCGCGACGGCCAAGATTGATCCACAGGAAGAAGCAGGTGGCCATGCCGCCGAGAGAGAGCGACATGGGGAACCACTGCGACCAGCGGCCATGACGCCATCCGCGCAGGATCGAAGACAGGTTTACCCCCATGAAGGCGAGCAGGG
>JAATGG010000104.1 GCA_015654835.1 Terriglobales bacterium | reverse complement strand
TGACCACGATTGGGAAGCCAAGCATAAAGCCGCCCAGGAGCAGTCGCACAACTGGAAAGAGGCGTTCTGGCCAGGAACATGGTCCAACTGGGCATTGGTTGTTGTTGGGGGAATCGCAGGATTCCTCGCCTGGAGAACTCTCTGCGCAAAATCGGAAGACAAGCCGATTTGCAATCTGCCGGTATGCAACAGTGGGTTGATGTGGAAACCAGAGGAGTCGAAGCGGTAAGTCGCCCTGGAAAGCCCTTTGTGCTTGAACTGCGATTTGAGGCCGTCAATAACACCCCATTCCTCTTGACGGTCCAAAAGATCGTTACAACTGTCGCCCTTTATCCGGGAGAGTGGGAACGATTCACCGTCTCTGAAAGTGTCCGTTTGCCTCCAAGCAGGGACGGTAAGGAGTCTGGATACCCCTTCTATATTGAAACCGGCATTGAGACAAAGGAAGGGTTTGAGCGGCGCACGCTCTTTACCATCAGTGGTGATGTCACTTTTAAGGATTGCCTCGGAGCTATGCAAACACAATGGTTCGGTGGACTCTACGAGTGCGAGCCTGAGAACTTCAGGTATCTGAAGCCCTTGGGCACGGTCCCCGACAAGCAGGAGAAAAAACGGGGCCAAAAACCAAATTAGGACACTACCTCATCGCTCGGCCTCTTGACGTCGCGCCGTAGAAATGCTTGGGGCAACCAATTAGGTGCGATTCTCATTTAAGTTGAAGAGCAGTGGGGCCGTGCCCGACGCAATTCGAGCATTCCTGTTCTTCTGGCATGGGTACGACAGCTTCGGCGTAGTGGCTGTCCGCCTGCGGAGAACGATCCCCTGAGCGATCAACCTGCGACACGCAGGCCAACACAAGGAAGGTGAACAGCAATATGAAGAAACTTCTGGTTCTAAGTGCCGTATTGAGCTTGACGACTACTTTAGCCTGGGCCGATTCTACGCTCGAAGCAGCGAATGACCGGCTGCAACATGCCGGCGAAGTGCTGCATCAGGTGATGGCACCCCCCGACAAGGGCATCCCCGAAGAAGTGCTCGACCATGCCAAGTGCATCGCCGTGGTTCCCCACATGATCAAGGGCGGATTCGTCTTCGGCGCTGAAGGCGGCCGCGGCGTCGCCACCTGCCGCACCGCAGGTGGAAAGTGGAGCGCTCCCGCATTCTTCGCAATCACCGGCGGAAGCTGGGGCCTGCAGATCGGCGTCGAAGGCGTCGACCTGATCATGATTATCCAGAGTGATCGCGGCATGCAGCACCTGCTCTCCAGCAAGTTCCAGATCGGTGGCGACGCGTCTGCGTCCGCCGGCCCGGTCGGCCGCCATGCCTCCGCCGACACCGACTGGAAGCTCAACTCTGAGATCCTCACCTACTCGCGCTCCAAAGGCGCCTTCGCCGGACTCACCCTGAACGGCGCGGTCGTCCATCGCGATGATGACGCCATGAAGGCGGTCTACGGCCCGGGCGTCACGATCCACAACGTTCTTGCCGGCACGGTTCCTCCGCCCCCCGCCGCCCATCCGTTCCTCGGCGCTGTAGTCGGCGCCAAGGCACAGGCCCGCGCAGCCGGCGAGTAAGAGTCGCAATCAGCCAACAGGTCTCTCACTCATCGGGAGCCGGTTCAGGCGCATCCGTCGCCTCTTGAACCGGCTCCCATTTCTGCAGGACTCGATGATTTGGCAACGAGCCAGCCTCCTCACCGTTGCTAAATCCGACCCGTCATACCGCGTACCGCCCCCACCATCCTGCAATCCTGCTTTATACTGCACATGTGATTCTCCTTCCCGGCGACTGGAAACTCGATGCCGCGCTCGGCTCCTGTCTGCTTCTAGGACTGCGGCATGGCTTCGACTACGACCATCTGGCCGCCATCTCCGACATTACCGCCGTCCAGCCCAACTGGCGCAGTGGCCTGCGTTTAGGCATGACCTACGCGCTCGGCCACGCCTTCACCGTAGCCACCTTGGGTATCGCCGTGCTTCAAATGCACCTTGGCCTGCCTGAAGGACTCGACCATTGGACCGAGCGGCTCATCGGCCTGACTCTCATCGTGCTTGGCATCGGCGTAGTGGCCGGCATCCTAAGAAAAGATGCTCACGGTCATCGGCACGGCCGCATCGAAAGCCGTTTAGCCATTGCTATCAATGGTTTGCTGTGGCTGGTCTGGCGCATCCGGCGCATGGGAGACCGGCAACTCCCTCGTCCCGAACGCTTTCAGTGGATGTACAACGGCAAGTCGGTCTTCCTTATCGGCGTTCTGCACGGCGTCGGCGCCGAGACCCCGAGTCAGTTGGCGCTCTTCTTCCTCACCGCAAATCTCGGTGGAACCTCCCGCGGAATGATGGGCTTGGGAGCCTTCGCCCTGGGCCTGGTAGCGATGAATGCAATCATGACCGCCACGATGGGAGGCGCCTTCAAGGCCAGCGGCCACCATCCCCGCTTCTATCATTTCGTAGCCTGGACCGGTGCCGCCTATAGCTGCATCATCGGGATCATCTTCCTCTTCGGCATCTCCGACCGTCTGCCGGCACTCGGCTAAAACATTCGCTGGACACGCCCCCCCGAAGAGCCGCACAATTTGCAGCGTTTTCATCTGCATTTCCTTGTGCGGAGTGCTAATCCGTCAGGACGCGCACTCCGCGCAAAAAGCTCATGGCAGGGGCACGCCGCTTCGCAGTTCTATGATTGAATCAAGAGGTGAATCCGCGTAACACACAAGTTCACATCAGAAAGAAGCGAGATGAACGAGGGACTGCAATTACTCAAAGAGCGGCGCAGCATCCGCGCCTACACCGGCCAGCCGGTAGCACGCGAAGTTTTAGAAGACATTGTCGATTTCGGACGACTGGCGGCCACCGCCATGAATGAACAGCCGTGGGAGTTCGTGGTGGTCACCGACAAAGCCATGTTGCGCAAACTGCCGGAGCTGACCGGACACGCCCAGTTCATTGCCACCGCCGCCGCCTGCATTCTGGTGATCTGCAAACCCACCGTGCATTTCCTTGAAGACGGCTCGGCAGCCAGCGAGCACATTCTCCTGGCAGCCCATGCCCATGGCCTCGGCGCCTGCTGGGTTGCCGGCGAAAAAGAAGGCTACGCCGATGCCATTCGCCAGTTCGTCGGCGCGCCCGAAGGATATCGGTTGATTTGCCTGATCCCAGTTGGCTATCCGGCCGAAGCGCCGGGCGTCGAAAAGCGTTCCCTCGGCGAAGTGTTGCATTGGGAGACCTACGCCCACCGGCAGCTCTAAATGCCTTCCGGCAACGTCCGCAGGCAAACGCTTGTTCCCGATTTTCAGCTTGACATACATGCTGTCTCTGCGTGAATGTTATGGACTGCATTTGAATTAGGGCTCCTGTGGAGCCTCTGTGAAATCCGGAACCGCTGCATTCCTGGCGGCTGTTTTTGTCTGCGCCTTGCCGGCCCGGAGATCCGCAGTGCCCAATATTGAATCAGAGGTTGTTGCCTCGTAATGAGCAAAAAAAAGAACAGCACCGAAAGTACAACCGAACGGGTAACACTCAAGTTCCTGGCAGCTCATCTTGAGCTTGACCCGGCCACCATTTCGGTTGTGCTCAATAACGTTCCCGGCCGTTCGATCCCCGAGGCCACCCGTGAACGCATCCGTGCCGCTGCACAAAAGTTCAACTACCAGCCAAGCTTTGTTGCCCGCTCCCTGCGCAGCCGCCGGACCATGACCATTGGCATTTTGGTCCCTGTTCTCGACGGCTATCATGCGCGCGTGATGGATGGGATCGGCGACTATCTGCTGGAACAGAATTACTTTTATTTCATCGCCCATCACAGGCATCGTTCCGAGCTCATCGAGCGGCATCTGCAGATGCTGATGAACCGCGGCGCTGAAGGGATCATCACCGTCGATACCCGCCTTGAACAAAGGCTGGCAGTGCCGGCGGTGGCCGTCGCCGGCCATCGAAAAATCGCCGGCGTGACCAACGTGTCCCTCGATCACAAGGCAGCGGCGCAAATGACGCTGCGCAAGCTCTATGATCTCGGGCACCGCGAAATCGCGTTCATGCGCGGCCAGCCCTATAGCTCCGACTCCGAGATTCGCTGGGAGGGCATCACCGAGGCAGCCCGCAGTCTCGGGCTGGCCATCCATCCCGAGCTCACGATCCGCCTCACGCAAGACCTCACATCGCCTGAACTTGGATATCCTGTCGTGCAGCAGTTGCTCGCCCATCGCCGGCGCTTCACGGCCATTGTCTGCTTCAATGACATGACGGCAATCGGCGCAATTCGTGCCCTCCACGATGCGCAGTTGCGGGTACCGCAGGATGTTTCGGTCGTCGGTTTCGACGACGTTCCGCAAGCCGCATTTCAAACGCCGAGCCTGACCACAATTCGCCAGCCTCTGCATGAAATGGGCCGCTTGGCCGCAAAAACTCTTCTCGAACGGATTCTGTCAGACGCCGAAGCGCCGCGGGAGATTTCGGTCGAGCCCGAGTTGATCGTCCGGGAATCGACCGCCCCGGCACGGGTTGCCGCTAAAAAGAGCGGCGTCGAAACGGCCAGTAGTGTGGGGTGAGGAAGCGTTCTTACGCCCCTCGCCGTTCCGCTTTTCTTTCTGGCTTGCTGTTGTGCCGCTCCCCTCGCCCCTTTCCCTCCCACTTTGATATAACTCTCTGAAAAATTGCGCGATACAGCGTCTTTAGAATTTTTCTTTCGCCTCCGGGTGACGACCGTCACCGACGACCTTATCTGTCCAATTTTCTAATGTCTCTGCATTCGGGACGGCCATTCAATGCGTGTCTATTCTTAATTCCCGCAATGTGAAAGTGCAATTGCATCAGCCGTTTCGCGGTTGCTCACGCCTTTTTAGGGCCGTGTCTGCGAATGGCAAGAGTTGTTTTAGGAGGAAATGTGCCCGTCTATCCTATGCCCCCCCTTCCATCGGCCGACAAGCGGTGGAAGATCGTCAACGGCACGATGCGCCGTCATGGTTTTGCCCGGCATGCGCTGATCGAGACGCTGCACACCGTGCAGACCTCGTTTGGATATCTCGACGATGAGTCGATCCGGTTCGTCGCCAAGTCCTTGCGCGTCCCTCTCAGTCAGGCCTATGGAGTGGTCACGTTCTATCACTACTTCAGCCTGAAACCGCCCGGGGAACATACCTGCACGGTGTGCACGGGAACCGCGTGCTACATCAAAGGTGCAGACCGGCTGGTGGCCTACGCGGAACGGCATTTGCAGATCAAGGAAGGCGACACCACGCCTGACGGCAAAATTTCACTCATGACCGCGCGGTGCGTGGGTGCCTGTGGCCGCGCTCCGGTGGCGATCTTCGACGGAGAACTGATGGGCGACACGACTGCCGCCAAACTGCAGGAGCAATTCGAAAGGTGGACAGTGTAATGAACCTGGAAGAGCTCCAACAGATTGCCGAGAACTCCAAGCAGGAACGGGCCAAAGCCGACTTTGAAATCAACGTCTGTATGGGCACCGGTTGCCTGTCCCAGCACAGCGACAAAATCAAGGACGAGTTGGCGCGCGAAGCCAGCGTCTCCAACAAACGCATCATCGTGCGCCGCACCGGCTGCATGGGTTTGTGCGCATCGGGTCCATTGGTCTTTATGGAACCGATCAATGTTCTCTATCAGCATGTGACGCCGGAACGCGCCAAAGAAGTGGTCAAAAGCGTCGAGGGAGCGCCGATCCCGGAGTTGCTCTGCGACCTGCGCGAGCACTTCGACGATCAGGTGCACGTAGTTCTTGAGAACTCCGGCCGCATCGATCCTGAAAAAATCGAAGACTACATCGGCCGCGACGGCTTTGTCGCCCTGCTCAAGGCATTGACGGAGATGACGCCCATCACAGTGATCGAAGAGATCACCCGGAGCGGGCTCAAGGGCCGCGGCGGTGGCGGTTATCCCACAGGCTTGAAATGGGGCACGGTCGCCAAGGCAGTCGGCGATATGAAGTATGTGATCTGCAACGGCGACGAGGGCGACCCCGGCGCATTCATGGATCGCAGCGTGCTTGAGAGCGATCCGCAGCGCGTGATTGAAGGCATGACCATTGCCGCTTACGCCGTCGGTGCCAGCCGCGGCTTCGTCTATGTGCGCGCCGAGTATCCGTTGGCTGTCAGCCGCTTGAGCACGGCATTGCGCGATGCTCGCCGGCGCGGTTTGCTCGGCAACAACATCTGCGGCACCGCGTTCAACTTCGACATCGAGATTCGTCTCGGCGCAGGCGCATTTGTCTGCGGTGAAGAGACCGCTCTGATCGCCTCCATCGAAGGCAAGCGCGGCACCCCCAAGCCGAGACCGCCCTATCCCGCCGTTTCCGGACTCTGGGGCAAGCCGACGCTCATCAACAACGTTGAAACATTCGCCAATGTGCCGCCTATCATCCGCAACGGCGGAGCATGGTTCGCCAACATGGGCACGGAGAAGAGCAAGGGCACCAAGGTCTTCGCACTCACTGGCAAAATCAACCACACCGGCTTGGTCGAAGTCCCGATGGGCATGACGCTGCGCCAGATCATCTTCGGCATCGGCGGCGGTGTCCCGGAAGGCCGGCGCTTCAAGGCCGTACAAACCGGCGGCCCTTCGGGCGGTTGCATTCCCGAAGAGCATCTCGACATTCCCGTCAGCTATGAATCCCTGATTGGCGTTGGTTCGATGATGGGCTCCGGCGGCATGATCGTCATGGACGACACGTCGTGCATGGTCAACGTAGCCAAGTTCTTCGTCGAGTTCTGCATGGGCGAGTCGTGCGGCAAATGCATTCCCTGCCGCGCGGGCACGGCGCAGATGCATCAGATCCTGGCCAAGATTTGCAATGGAGAAGGCACCTATGCCGACCTCGACGTACTGGTTGACCTCTGCTCCGTCATCAAGGAAACAAGTCTGTGTGGCCTGGGCATGACGGCTCCCAATCCTGTGCTGAGCACGCTGCGTTACTTCCGCAACGAGTATATCGAGCACATCGAAAACAAAAACTGCCCGGCGGGCGTATGTGCTTGCGGCTCACGGGAAATTGAAGGCAGTGTGTCTGGAGAAGTTGAGGTGCACGCATGAGTCCGACGGCGACAAGCGTTGATGTCAAAACGCTCATCATCAATGGGGAAAACGTCAGTGCCCGCGCTGACCAGACCATTCTCGACGTGGCCCGCGAGAACGGAATTTTCATCCCCACACTTTGCCATCTCGACGGCCTCACCGACGTGGGTGCTTGTCGCCTGTGCCTGGTGGAGATCAAGGGATCGCCCAAGCTGTTTCCGGCCTGCGTGACCAAGGTCGAAGAAGGCATGGAAGTCGACACCAACTCGGAGAGACTGGTCCACCATCGGCGCACAATCCTGGAGCTTCTGTTCGCCGAGCGCAACCACGTCTGCGCCGTCTGCGTGGCCAATGGAAATTGCGAATTGCAGGCTGTGGCTCAGACGCAGGGGTTGACGCATGTGCGGCTGCCCTACCGCGTGGGCCGGCTTGAGGTCGACACTTCGAACGAACGTTTCGTCGCCGATCACAATCGCTGCATTCTGTGCTCGCGTTGCGTGCGGGTCTGCGCCGAGATTGAGGGCGCGCATGTCTGGGACATTATGGGACGCGGCATCAATAGCCAGGTGCTGACCGACTTGCATGAACCGTGGGGCGCATCGAGTTGCACGCGTTGCGGCAAATGCATCCAGGTCTGCCCCACAGGCGCCCTGTTCGACAAGAGCAAGGTGGGAGTGAGCCATCCTAAACATCCGGAATTCCTGCCATATCTGAACATGATGAGAGACGGACAATGAGCAAATTAAAACTAGCAACGGTATGGCTGGACGGCTGCTCGGGCTGTCACATGTCCTTTCTCGACATGGATGAGCGGCTCATCACGCTAAGCAACCAGTTCGATCTGGTCTTCAGTCCGCTGGTCGACTTCAAAACCTTCCCCGAGGGCGTGGATATTGCCCTCGTGGAAGGCGCGATCAGCAGCGTGGAAGATGAGCATAAGATTCATATCATTCGCGAACGCACCAAGATGCTGATCGCGATGGGCGACTGCGCCATCACCACCAATGTGCCGGGAATGCGCAATTCCTTCGGCGCAAAGGCCATCACCGATCATGCCTATTTCACCACCGCGGACCTGCAACAGCAGGTGCCGGCAGTCGGTGTGCCCGCACTGATTGAGAAGGTGCGTCCCGTCCACGAGGTGGTCCCGGTCGATCTGTTTTTGCCCGGCTGTCCACCCTCCGCCGACACATTTTATACAGTCTTGAGTGACTTGCTTGCCGGCCGCACGCCGGATATCGCAAGCCTAACCCGCTTTGGTGCGTAGGAGAGAGCAATGTCGCAAACCATTGTGATTGACCCAGTGACACGCCTGGAAGGTCACGGCAAGATTACGCTGAAGACCGATGATCAAGGCAATGTCCAGGAGGCATTCTTCCACGTAACCCAAGTACGTGGTTTTGAGAAGTTCAACGAAGGCCGCCCGTTCTATGAAATGCCCGCCCTGATGGCCCGCATCTGCGGCATCTGTCCGGTAAGCCATCTGGTGGCTTCGGCAAAGGCCTGTGAGGCCATCATGGCCGTAGAGATTCCTCACACGGCGGCGCAACTGCGGCGCATCATCAACCTGGCGCAGACCATTCAGTCCCACGCGCTCAGCTTCTTCTATCTGTCCTCTCCCGACCTGTTGCTTGGGATGGATGCGGACCCGGCAGAGCGCAATCTGTTCGGCGTAGCCAAGGCTAAGCCGGAGTTGGCGCTCGCCGGTGTAGCTCTGCGTCGTTTCGGCCAGCACATCATCGAGTTATTGGGCCGCAAGCGCATTCACCCCGGGTGGATCATTCCCGGCGGCGTAACCGAGCCTCTGGACGCAGCCAAGCGCGACGAGATTCTCGGCATGATCCCGCAAGCCTACGGCAACGTGCAATACGCTTTGGCATGGTACAAGAAAATCGCCGAAAAGTTCAAAGATGAGATTGAGAACTTTGCCAATTTCCCCACCATGTTTCTTGGATTGGTGAACGACGACGATTCAATCGAGTTCACCGATGGCGCATTGCGGCTCATCGACGCTACCGGCAACACTGTGCTCGATAAGGTAACCGCCGATCAGTTCGATCATCACTTTGGCGAAGCGGTCGAGCCCTATACCTACATGAAGTTTCCCTATTACAAGCCTCTCGGATATCCCGGCGGAAGTTACCGTGTAGGCCCGCTGGCGCGGCTTAATATCGCCAGCAAAATGGGTACGCCTCTGGCAGGGAAAGAGTTGGTCGAGTTCAAGCAGTTGGCTAAAGGCCCGGTGCATGGCTCGTTCCACTACCATCATGCACGGCTCATTGAAGTCCTGTACGGCATCGAGATGATCGAGCGGATTCTCGCCGATCCGCAAATTCTCGACCCCCACGTACGCGCCACCGCAGGCGTCAATCGTCTCGAAGGTGCCGGCGTCGCCGAAGCTCCGCGCGGCACGCTCATGCACCACTACAAGGTCGATGAATACGGCAAGATGGTGTGGGCCAATCTCGTGATCGCCACAGGACAGAACAACCATGCCATGAACCGCGGCGTCTTGAACGCAGCGCAACGATTTGTGAAAGGCAGCAAGCTGGAACAGGGCATGTTGAATCGTGTCGAAGCAGTGATCCGCACCTTCGATCCCTGCTTGAGTTGCTCGACGCACGCCTTCGGCCAGATGCCTCTCTCGATTGAACTGGTCGCACCCAGCGGCGAGATTCTAGACGAAGTTCATCGCTAAACAGTCAACTCAACTCAGACGACAGCCGCTCCCCTCGGAGCGGCTGTCGTCTATGAGGACAAGAATGACCGAAAGCCCACATACCGTTTCGCAACCACTCCGCAAGCTTCTACTGGCCTGCGGCAATCCGCTGCGAAGCGACGACGGTGTCGGTTGGAAGATTGCTGAAGCCCTGAAACAGCAAGCCGACCACACATGCGTGCAGACCATTGTCACGCAGCAACTGACTCCGGAACTGGCCGAAAACATTTGCGATGCCGATCTCGTGGTGTTTGTGGACGCATCGGCAACTACTCCGGCCGGCGAATTGACCGTATTCGATGTGACCGCAGCGGTCGAGGCGCCGCGCATCTTTACGCATCATCTGCCGCCTGCTGCCCTGCTCGCCTTCGCACGCGATCTCTATGGAAAGCTACCCGGCCATGCGCTCGCAATCACCGTGGGGGGCGCATCTTTCGACCTCGGAGAATCGCTCAGTGACGCCGTGTTGGCAGCCGTTCCAAAAGCTGTCGCCGCATTGAATAAAATATTTGCGGAGCCGGCCTAAGTCGAAGTTCTCGCGCTTCGCTACGGAATCCGCGTGGCTAACTGAGCAGCTTGGGCGGTCGCGGATTGCGCATCCGGCAGGTTGGCATATCCCGCAAGATAGCGCCCCTTGCGAAAGATACAAACGCCATCGAGATACTGCGCCTTCACTTGAAAGGCTTCATCGCCGATTTGTGCCGGCGTTGCTCCGGCGAACCGCTCACGCAGTTTCTTCATCACCTCTGCAGCCGACTCCGGCGAAGACTCAAGCACGATGAAGGCCTGCCCCTGCCTGTATTTCGCGACATAGCCACGCTTGAGCAACCGCAGACCCAGCACACTTTCAGGAATGAGGCGAGCCGAGGTGAGGTTGTCTTGCGGGAACCACTGCAGGGTCTCCGGCACGGTTTCTCTGCCTTCGATACGCGCTTGCATCTTGGCCGCAAAGCCGCCCAACACCGTGGTGTAATTACTGTCCGGCCCGGCATCGGTGACGACGATCTCGACGTAATACTTCCCCTTCACAAAGCTGGCGCTCTGCGATTGAATCTGGCCGCCCATCCCGATCTTAGTCACCGGCAGGTTTGGATCGCGATTGGCGGAAAACATGCCGTACGCCGAATCGGGATCGGCCATCTCCGAAACATCGATCGACAACGTACGAGGACCGGACTTGCAGTCGATGCCCTGCATGTGGACGAAACTGAAAACCAGGTAACCTTCTGCGCCACCGTCTTTGTAGTCGTAAAGATTGTCCGGCGTATACTCGCGCTTTGCTCCTGTTTGTTCCCAGCCCGGCACGAAATGGCAATCGAGATACTCCTGTGCGCCTGCGGCTCCCGTAGCGCACAGGAGGGTCATCAACAAAAAAACAGCCTTCATCCAAACAACTCCTGGGCTCGCGCCATGCGGTCGGATACGCGGACGCCGAAAGGACAATTCACCGTGCACTCGGTGCAATCGCCGCAGCGAACCGCGGCGTGTTCGGGCGCAAGCTCCTGAAATCTTTCCCGTCCCAGCGCAAACTGCCGATAGCCATCTGCGTAAGTAAGAAAACGCAGCACGTCGGCAACCGGCAGCCCCTTTTGGCACGTTCCGTCGCACTTTCCGCACATGCGGCAATAGAGCGGCTGAATCTGCTCCAGGTGCTGCGCCAGCAGCTTTTCGTCGCCGTTGGAGAAGGAGTTCCCCATAGCCTTGAGGTTCTCATCCAACTGGTCCATGTCCGTCATGCTGGGGATCGTGGTAGAGATATTCGGCTTCTTGATGCACCACTTGAGTGCAGCCAGCAGGGCGCCGTCCCGCTTCAATTTCAGATAGGTTGGGTCGGTAGGTTTGAGGCTGCGAAATCCTCCCGCCATCACCTTCATCGCGACCACGCCGATGCCCTTCTTGGCGACCGTATCGATGGCCTGATCCATGCTGGCATCCATTGAAAAGTTGTAGGCGGTCAGCACAACATCGAACGCGCCCTTCTGTGCGATCCACGGCAACAGTTGCTGCTGGCTGCTATGCGTGCTGACCCCGGCGAAGCGAATCTTGCCTTGTTTCTTGGCAAGCTGCTGCACCTCGATCATGTCGTCGGTAATTTCTTCGGGCTTGCTCTTCGCATGCAGATACCAGATATCGATGTAATCTGTCTTGAGTTCGCGCAGGCTGGTATCGAGATGGTCCAGCAGTCCCGCTTTATCCGGCGCATGTGACTTGGTCGAAAGCACCACCTGCTTCCGCTTGGCTCCGAGCGCCGCGCCGACCATGCGTTCGTTGTTCCCCTGCTGATACCCACGCGCCGTATCGAAATAAGTGATCCCGATATCGGCGGCGCGCTCAATCACGCTGGGGTCCGAAGTAATCATGCACCCGAACCCAACCGTGGTCACCTTCAACCCTGTGCGGCCCAAAGTTCGGTAATCGAGTTTAACGGGAGCATTGGCGGTTGGCGCTGGAGTTTGCCCAATCGGTGGCCAAAGTCCCATGTTCGAGCTTGCTCCAACAGCAGGAATCATCAACCCGGCTGCGGACAAAAAGTCACGGCGAGATGTTTTCGGCGTCATACACACACCTTTCCCAGGGAAGAAATCATCATAAACCTTCGCCGCATTTCATGGGATAAATAGTGGTGGGTGCGAGTCGATGCAAGCGATGATTGGGATTTCTTCCAGGCCTCGAACGACGGAGACCTGGAAGACCAACATGGGCTTCTAACTGCGAGATATTCTAGCGGTCGGTGCAGGAGTAGCAAGGATCGCACGACGCCTGAATCAAAGGCGAGTCGCCAAGCTCCTGTCCCAGCACGGTAAAGCGGACCGTAGCCATATTCATGAACGTAGGCGTGCGCACACGAACGCGCTCCGGAGTTTCCGTTCCATTGGAAGTGATTTGGTACACCACCTCCCCGCGGGGCGCTTCAACGCGGCTGATCGCCGTGCCCGCCGGTACTTTGAAGCGCGCTGCGGTTGGGGGCGTCGTGTGGAACGGCCCTTCGGGCAACGTGCTGAGCGCCTGCCGCAAAATGCGGCAGCTCTCGATCATTTCCAGCGCGTGAACCACGAGCCGGGCACGAACATCGCCGTCTGTTTCGACAGGCACGTTGAACTCGAATCGCTCATAGGCTGCGTAGGGAGCGGCTTTGCGGATATCCTGCGGCACGCCCGAAGCGCGCGCCAACGGACCCACTGCGCCCATGGCCTTCGCCTGTGCATTGGTCAGAATGCCGACCCCCTTGCAGCGCGAAGCAACGGTCCTGTCTTCGAGAAAAATGGGAATGATCGCCGAGGTGATACCGTGCTCCATTTCGCCCAGAATATTCAAAACCGCCTGCGGATCGGCAATATCGCGATTGACGCCGCCGATGCGATTCATGCCGTAATTGACGCGGTTGCCTGAGATCGCCGAGAGCGCATCCATCACCTTTTCACGCAGCGTGAAGCAGGTCATGAACACGGTCTTGAAGCCGATCAGCTTGGCCGCAACGCCGGACCAGAGAAAATGCGAATGCAGCCGCTCCAGTTCCGCCAGGATCACGCGGATGTAGAGAGCGCGTTCCGGCGGCGTAGCCCCGTTTAGCTGTTCGACCGACTGGCAGAAAGAAAGGGAGTGCACATTCGAGCAGATGCCGCAGACGCGCTCCACCAGCGTGATGCCCTGCAGATAATTGCGCCGCTCGGCAAGATACTCGATGCCGCGAAAATTGAAGCCGACATGCATGACCGCGTCGCGCACCGTTTCGCCGTCGCACACCAGTTCCAGCTTATACGGCTCTTCGAGAGCGGGATGATAAGGTCCGATTGGGATTCGGAAGCTCATTTTTCAACCTCCTTATGCAGATTGATGCCAATGGCGTCGCCTGCTCTGGTCATCAATGGCTTGGTATTCTCGCGGCCGGTGAACTCGACGGCGAAGTATTCACGCGTTTCCCGCTCGACCCAGTCGGCTGCCGGTGACAGATCGGCAATGCTCGGAATCTGCCGCTCCGCAGTCGCCGTAATGAAACTGAGAAGCTGGCCGTTCAAGTCCCACTGGTAGTCGAGGCGAATTTCCTTGTCCTCGCGTTCGATGGCCGTGATCGCCACAAAACGTGCGTCCAGCTTGAGCATGAACTCCGTAGTGGCGCGAACATCGATTGCCTCCTGCGGCGTGAGCCACCAGGAACCGTTGTTCCAGACCCACCCCTCGCCGAGGCCCAACTCTTTGAGTCTCTCTTCAAAACCTGCTAGTGCGATTGCCATTCTTGACCTTCTTTTCCGCTGATTCGCCGGCTAGACCGCAGCTTCCGGATTGGGGGTGGGCGGTGTGAGCTTTGCAGCCTCTGCGGCTACAGTCGCTGGCGCAGTTGCTGGCGCTTGCTCTGCTGCAACTGCGGATGCTTTGGCAACCGGAGTCGCCGCAACCGCAGGGCGTACCGGCTTCTTACGCACCATATCGAGAACCTGCTTCAGTTCGCCCTGGGTGCTATAAAGCGGCGGAAGCTCCGACTCCATGGTCAAAGTGTTGGGCTTGCAACGGTCGATGCAGCGTCCGCAGAAAGTGCACTTGCCTGGGTCGTAGGTCCACTGATATTTGTCCCCGGTTCGAGTCACCACAATCGCGCAGGTCGGGCATACATAGGCGCAACTGCCGCAGCCTACGCAACGTTCCGGGTCATTGTGGATGAGGCCACGATACTCGCTGCTTGTGCATTCATGGTGATGCGGCAAACGGAACGAAACCGGGCCGCGCCAAAGGTTCTGAAAGATGAGACGGAAGATGTTCATGAGCGGAACCTCATGTAAATGGCGGAAGACATGGCAAGCACCGCCAGCACGGCAGCCCAGCGCCAATAGAACTGGATAGAGCGCTGCAAGGTGAAGCGCGCCGTGGCCGCGGATACGGCTGAAAGCAACAGCACCTCGCCGAAGGAGACAGCAACGAACAGGATTGCGTGAATCCACCAGGGACCGCCAACCGGCAGCACCAGCGTAGCCACAAGACCGGTAAGCGCAACCCACTCCAGGCCATGCGCCAGTTCCCACATACCCAGCGCCGCTCCCGCATATTCGGTAAGCGGACCGGAATAGATTTCCTGTTCCGCGCTGGAAGTCGAGAAGGGATTGAGCCTCAACTTCGCGGGAATGCACAACAGGATGCCGAAGACCCCAAGCCAGTGCCCCGGATTCCAGGAAGGCCCGGCAAGATCGCCCAGGCGGAAAGTCTTCTCCGTGACCGCGATGGTGACGATGGCCAGCAGGAAGACCAGGTTATTGGCAACGCTCAAGACGGCTTCGCGAATGGCCCCGATCTCACCGTAGATCGAGCCTGAAGTAAAGCCGGCCAGGATGAAGCAGATGGACGGCAGTTCGAGAAGCGCCACCAGCAGAATGCCATCGCCCGAAAATCCATGCCCGCTCGGAAAAACAGGCAGCAGCGCCAGCGCTCCCGCCAGCGAAAGCACAGACAGCGCGGGCCACAGGCGAAGCAAGTCCGCCTCAATGCCGCGGCGCGATGGCGTGCGCTTGCCGAGCAGCTTGACGAAGTCGTAGAAGGGTTGCAGCATCGGCGGTCCAATACGCTGCTGCATCCGGGCCACGGCCTTGTGCTCGCCCCATATGTAGAACCAGCCGGCGGGAATCGCAAACAGCAAACCGGGAAACACGAAAAGTTGAATCAGGCCAGAGGCATTCATTTCTGCGGCTCTCCTTTGGCTTTTTCGGGCACTCCACGGCTGGCCAGGATCTCTGCTGCGCGGGCAATGCCGTTGATAATAGCGTCTGGGTGCGGCGGGCATCCGGGTACATAGACGTCCACCGGAATGTGCTTGCTGAGCGGCCCCTCGATCACGGGACTGCCGGCAAAAACATTGCACGAGGCCGGGCATGATCCAAGGGCGACGACGGCCTTCGGCTCGCAAACCTGCGAGTACACCGTCTTCACCGCTTCCAGCGTGTTGCGGGTGACCGGACCGGTGATGCACAAAATATCGGCATGGCGCGGGCTGCCTTCGAGATGAATGCCCAGTTGCTCCACATCGTAGCGGGGCGAAAGGCACGTGACGAGTTCAATGTCGCAGCCATTGCAGCTACCCGTGTTCAGGTGGAACAGCCACGGACTCTTACGGCGGCATTTATGCATCAACTGCTTGAGAATGCTCATCGAATTCCTCCCGCCAAGGCAAGCAGCGCATTGGGCCAGAGGCCGCCAGCCAGTAAAACGATAATTAAGCCCACAATCGCAAGCCGCAGCGGCAGAGACTCACCGCCGTGCTGAACCTCGCCCTCGGTCGTATCTGCTTCCGCAGGTCCCCACCAGCAGCGGGTAAGACAGAGAACATACGCAATCAGCGCGAACATCGAGGAGAGAATGAAGCCTGCAAGGACCCAGTGATTGGTTCCAGCCGCAACCTGATAGAGGCGCCAGCGCCCGGCAAAGCCCAGCAGCGGCGGAATCCCCAGCATGGCCAGCAGCCCGGCAAGAAATCCCGCCGCACTGACCGGGTAGCGCGAAGCCAGACCGCGCGCGTTTTCCGTGAGTGCGCCGTCCGCTTCCGGAGTGCTGATGGAGATAAACAGCAGCGCCTTGGCCAAAGCATGAACCGTGGCCGCGAACAGCGCGCCGCGTAAGCCAAGTTCATTGGCCACCGAGACGCCCAGCAGCAGAAAGCCCATGTCCTCGATGGTTGAGAGCGCCAGCAGCCGCTTCAGATTCCGCTGAGTCAGCATCAACAACGATGCCATCAGCGCAGAAGCGATTGCAGCGACGATCCACACGCCCTGGGGCAGCAGCAGTTCAGGATGCGTCTGCGCCGCCAAATAAAGCTCGCCGAAAGCCGCGATATCGACGACCGCAATGATGACGCCGATCACCACAGCCGGCACCGCATCGGCCAGCATCGGCAACCATAGCAGCAGAGGCACAATCGCAAGCTTCAGCAGAAAGCCGCTTAGCAACAGCGCCCGTGCCCAGTCGACGCTTCCCTGCTGCAGAGCCACCTGCCCGGCGATGAGGCTCACCGCGGAGAGCGCGACCACGACGGAGTAAAGCCATGCCGCGCGTCGCGTACCCGTCCGCCACACCAGCACCAAAGCCAGCACCGTGGCAAGCTCCAGCAGAGCCAGCCGCGCGACCGGCTGCGCAACCCATGTGGCAGCCACGGCAGCGAGTCCTGTCCCCGCCAGCAGCGGGACCAAAGATCTCCACGCCTTCTGCGCGCCGGCAGCCACCAGCAGCGCGGCGAGCGCAACGGCGCAACCCGCCCCCAGCAGCATGGGAAGCGATTCGGCCGCTTGCTTTGTCCCACTCGCCAGCACCGGTGCTCCCACCGCAGGCGCGAACCAGCGCACCAGCCAGATCAGCGCAAGCGTGAGAGCGACCGTCCACGTGATCGCGGACTTCTCTGCCCACGCCATGACGCGGCCCAGCGCATTCGAAGCCGCCTGGAGTCCGCCCCAAAGAGCCAGATAGACCCGATCCACATCCGTATTCCGGAAGAACGGCGCCCATGTCTTCTTGAGGATGACCGAGAACTCACTCGCAGGCAACCGGGTCGGCCCTGAAATCGATTCGCCTCCGGTAAAGACGCCGACGCCTCCGCCCCCCGTGGCGCCCGCCATGATCGCGCCACCCTCTACGGAGAGGGCGCGCGCCCTTGACATGCCGGCCATCAGGTAAAGCACCACGCCGACACCTGCGGAAACAACCGCAAGCACCAGGCCGCCCGTCGTCAGCCACGAACCGGCTGTAGGCGTCAGGCCAAACCAGGACACCTGCACGGTCGCCAAGCCGAGCAGCGGCAGAATGGGATTGATGATGTAGTGGACAGCCAGTTGCGGAGCCAGGCCCAGAACCACGCTGCCCAGTGCGAAGAGGCCGAGCGCCCAGACCATCGTCGGAGGCGCCTCGTGAGCGTTTTCAGTCCGCGGCGTGGTAGGTCCCAGAAATACCGAACTGGTGGCCTTGACGCAAGAGAAGACCGTGCCCACGCTGACCACCCAGGCCAGCAGGGCCGGCACAACCTGCCCCGCCTGCAAAGCCGCCGTGTACAGCAGCCACTTGCTGGCAAAGCCGCTCATGAAAGGCACGCCCATCATGCTGCCGACGCTGATCAGCCACACCACCGACGTACGCGGCATCCGCCGGGCAAGGCCGCCTAGCTGATTCATGTCCCGGGTTCCGGTAGCGTGCTGCACCGAACCTGCGGCCAGAAAGAGGCCGCCCTTGAACAGGCTGTGATTGAGGCAGTGCAATAATCCCGCGGCAATCCCCAAAGGAGTGCCAAGCCCCAGGCCGGTAATGATATAGCCGATCTGGCTCACCGTGTGAAAGGCGAGCATCCGCTTGAGGTCGTGCTGCACCATCGCGTAGGCCACCCCGACAACCATCGTCACAACGCCCAGCCACATCATCGCAAAGCCCCAGGAACCCGGCCATTGATTGAAGCAATGCATACGGGCAGCCAGATACACACCGGCCTTCACGTAGCAGGCGGCGTGAAGCAGCGCACTCACCGGGGTGGGCGCGTTCATCGCCTCGGGAATCCAGGTGTGCAGCGGAAACTGCACCGACTTGGCAAGCAACGCCACCAGCATCAGCGTGTAAATACCCCCGCTAAACGCCTGGGCCACCGCTGGGTCGGTCCACAGTGCGCTCCCCGTGCGGGCAAAGATCAGCAAAATCGCCGCCAGCAGTCCATAGCCCGCAAGATGGGTCATCAACAGCACTTTGCGGGCGCCGGCGACGGATTCCTTCTTCTCGTACCAGAAGCCGACCAGGCTGAACGAGCACAGCCCCATCGCTTCCCAGCAAAGATAGAGAAAGAACAGGTTCGCGCTATACACCAGGCCCACCATGCCGCAGATAAACGTCAGCATGAATGCGTAAAAGCGCGTGGCGCCGCGGTCTTCGGCCATGTAGCCGATCGAGTAAAGCAGCACGATGGAACCCAGCCCCGTGCCCATCAGCGCGAACATCAGGCTGAGCGCATCGACATGAAAGACCAGGGCCAGCGGCCCATCCCACGGCAGTGCAGAAAAGTGGATCGCTCCGGCTTGGCTCACCCGTGTGAAAGTGGCCACCACAGCAGCCAGGCTGGGGACGCAACACACCAGCGCCAGCACACCTTTGGCCCGGGAAGAAAGAAAGCGTGCGGCGAGAAGCTGCAGAACGATGCCGGCCAACAGCGGCAGCATTGCAAACAGCACCAAAGCTTCATTGGAGACTTGCATCGTTGCCTCCGAACCACCGGGTAGTGTGCGGTGTTCCTACGTAACGCCTGATCTGCACGACCCTCTCCTAAAAGAATGAGGCAAAGTGATCTGGCTCACAGTGAGCTAGGTCACTTCGTTGTTGGTTTCCTGCACGGCACCAGCTCGGAGCCGCCGCAAGACACACGAACGCGCCCACGTCCACAAGGACGCCTTCCAACCGCTTGCTCTGTACAGATTGCGTGCGCTGAAAGGGAAACGGGCCAGGCCAGAGTTGCGGCCCGCTTCCCTTTCGTCGCGGTGACTTACTTGGCCAGGACCGGTTCCTCGGCCTTGGGTGCGGTTTTGCCTGTTTCGGCCTTCGCCTTGTGAGCAACCACCGTCTTCGCCGCCGCAGGAACATCCAGGTCGAACCGCTCCGTCAGTTCGACGAAGGGCCGGCCATAGTAGCTGTCGAGCAGAATCGCCCGGAACTCCTTGATGAGCGGATAGCGGGGATTGGCTCCCGTGCATTGATCGTCGAAGGCATCCACGGCCACCGAATCCAACTTGGCCAGAAAATCGGCCTCGGCCACGTTGGCGTCCTTGATGCTGGCGGGGATCTCCAGGTCCTTCTTGAGCCCTTCAACCCACTGAATCAGGTTCTCGACCTTTTCGTCCTTGGTTGTGCCGCCCAGTCCCAGATGATCGGCAACCTCGGCATACCGGCACTTCGCCTTGGGACGGTCATACTGCGAGAAGGCCGCCTGTTTGGTCGGGTTGTCGTTCGAGTTATAACGGATCACGTTGCTGATCAGCAGCGCGTTCGCCAACCCGTGCGGTACGTGGAAGCCAGCGCCAAGCTTGTGCGCCATGGAGTGGCAGGCGCCCAGGAAAGCATTCGCGAACGCGATGCCGGCCAGCGTTGCGGCGTTGTGAACCTTCTCGCGAGCGATAGGATCTTTGGCGCCGTTCTTGTAGGCCGAGGGCAGATACTCCTTGAGCAACTTCAGCGCGTGCAGCGCCTGGCCGTCTGAGAACTCATTGGCCATGATGGAGACATAGGCTTCCAGAGCGTGAACCACGGCATCGATGCCGCCAAAGGCGGTCAGCGACTTAGGCAGGTTCATCACCAGGTTCGGATCGATGATCGCCATGTTCGGCGTCAACTCGTAGTCGGCAATGGGATACTTCTTGCCGGTCGCATCGTCGGTCACGACAGCAAACGGAGTTACTTCGGACCCGGTACCGGAAGTCGTGGGAATCGCGATCATCGTCGCCTTGATGCCCATCTTCGGGAACTTGTAAATGCGCTTGCGGATATCCATGAAGCGCAGAGCCAGGTCTTCGAAGTCGACCTCGGGATGCTCGTACATCACCCAGGTAATCTTGGCCGCATCCATCGGCGAACCGCCGCCCAATGCAACGATCACGTCCGGTTGGAAGGCATTGGCCGCTTCCACGCACTTGCGCACCGTGCTCAGGTTCGGATCGGCCTGCACCTGGTAGAAGGTTTCCACTTCCAGGCCCAGCTTCTTGAGCACCTCGATTAACTCGTCCGCATACCCATTGCGGAACAGGTAGTTATCGGTCACGATGAGGGCGCGCTTCTTGCCCGCGATTTCCTTCAATGCCTCGGGAATGCAGCCGCGGCGGAAATAGATCGAAGCCGGCAGTTTGTGCCACAACATATTCTCGGCGCGCTTGGCGACGATCTTCTTATTGAGCAAATGTTTGGGTCCCACGTTTTCCGAAATCGAATTGCCTCCCCAACTTCCGCAGCCCAGCGTCAGGCTCGGTGACAAGCTGAAGTTATAAAGATCGCCGATGCCGCCGTGCGAAGATGGCGTGTTGATGAGAATGCGGGACGTCTTCATCTGATCGCCAAAATAGTTCACGCGGTCTTTCTGCTGATCCTGGTCGGTATAGAGCACCGAGGTGTGTCCGATGCCGCCGAGTGCAACCAGCTTGGCGGCAATCACAACGGCATCCTTGAAGTCCTTCGCGCGATAAAGAGCAAGAATGGTGGAGAGCTTCTCATGCGCAAACGGCTCGGCCTCGGTCGCGTCGGACACTTCGCCCATCAGCACCTTGGTCGTTGCCGGCACGCTGATCCCCGCTAGCTCGGCAATCTTCGGCGCGGACTGGCCGACGATCTTTGCATTCACCGATCCATTGACCAGAATGATCTTGCGAACCGCATCCAGTTCCTTCTTGTTCAGGATGTAGCCGCCATGACGGGAGAAGCGGTCGCGAATCGACTCGTAAATCGAATCGACGGCAATGACGGCCTGCTCCGAGGCGCAGACTACCCCGTTGTCAAAGGTCTTCGACATCAGGATCGAAGCAATAGCCCGCTTCTGATCGGCCGTTTCGTCGATTACCACCGGCGTATTACCGGCGCCGACACCGATGGCGGGCGTGCCCGACGAATAAGCCGCATGAACCATGCCCGGACCGCCGGTCGCGAGAATCAGCTTGACCTCCGGAGCATGCATCAGTTGATTGGTCAGTTCGATGGTCGGCTCGTCGATCCATCCGATGATATCTTCAGGAGCGCCGGCTGCCACTGCCGCCTCAAGCACAAGGCGCGCGGCGATGCAGGTGCACTTGCGGGCGCGCGGGTGCGGACTGATGATGATGCCGTTGCGCGTCTTCAGACTGATCAGCGACTTGAAAATCGCGGTCGAAGTCGGATTCGTGGTCGGAATGATGCCGCAGATCAGCCCCATGGGCTCGGCAATGGTAATCGTGCCGGCCTCGTCATCCTGGCTCAAAATACCGCAGGTCTTCTCGTCCTTGTATTTGTTGTAAATGTACTCGGACGCAAAATGATTCTTGATGACCTTATCTTCGATAACTCCCATTCCCGTCTCTTCTACCGCTAACTGGGCAAGAGGAATACGGGCGTCTGCAGCAGCCAATGCGGCGTTGCGGAAGATATGGTCGACCTGCTTTTGCGAGAAGCCGGCGAATTTCTGTTGAGCAGCCTTTACACGGACGATAAGGGCATCCAGCTCTTCTTTCGTGGTTACCCGGCTTCTTTGCTCCTGATCTGCTGCTAGAAACATCTCGAAATTTGTCATGCTCTCCCCTTCATATCTTGCCTGCATTCATCATGGTTGGAGGGCAGGCGGCCAGTTACGTCGAGTTGCTGTCGCTACCAAACCCTATAGTTTGAACTCAATATGAGATAAGGGTCTGTGACGGAAGATACAAGGTTGAATGACGTGCACATATACGGAAATGCATCATATTGTGCGCCCGCTAAGCGCCCCATGCACATTTCGTGCACATATACTGTGCGACACGACACAGCGGCTTTTAGCCCCGCAAAGGAGGCATCCCCAGAGCCATGGAGTTTGCGGTCGATTTTAGATTGACTAATCGCTTGTTTTGCTGGAAGACGCGGAACGTTATATAAGATGTATGTTCACTCCGCAGCAATCGATTCTCGCTGCGGAGTGAACATAACTCGTTATATCTATTAAGACCACTGCTATAACTCGAAATTCCTTAGTTAAGATAACCGGATAACCTGAATGCGTAAGCATAGCTTCCCTTTAACTGCGCAGGAAGTACGATGTGCAAGTTATTCCCTTCGCCCTTCCACGTAAGCGGCTCGTCGCTGCCGAGGAGAGAAACCGTCATGCCCGGTTTTCCAGCCAATTCTTCGATCGTCATCCCATGATCCTTGGATTTCTCCAGAGGATTCCCCAACACCGTCACATACAAATCGTGGCCCTTGCGCGTAAAGCGAAGGTTGCTGCCTTCCACCGTCTTGCCAACCGCATGGGTCCAAGGCTGCGTGCCATAGATTGCCTCTCCATTTTGCGCAAGCCACGCACCCAGAGCCTTGAGCCGCTCCATCTGCACCGGCGGAATCGTTCCGTCTGCCTCCGGCCCCACATCCAGCAGCAAGTTTCCATTCTTGCTGACGATGTCCACCAGCAGCTCGATCAAATCGGCAGGCGCAATGGTCTGTGCCTCCCCCTCCGCCCGGTTATAGCCAAACGATTGGCCCAGCCCGCGGCACTCTTCCCACTTCTTCGGATTGATCTGGTCGACCTTCTGATACTCGGGCGAAGTAAAGTCCGAGTGCGCGATGCCGAAGCGGTCGTCGATCACTCCGTCGGGCACCGCGTTGTAGTAGTCGGCCTCCACCTCCAGCGCCTTGCCCGTCTTCGGCCAGTCGATATCGTTCCACAACAGCGCGGGATGATACCGTTCGATCAACTCGTGAATCTGCGCGTTCGCGTACTTCCCATAAGCCTCGCTCTGCGGCTTCGTGCTTTGATAGTCGGCATTCACGCGCACCGGGCCGGGAACAAACGTCCAGTCGTAGCCGCCTGAGTAATAAAGTCCCATCCGCAGTCCCTGCTTCTCCACCGCAGTCGTCAACTCGCCCACCAGGTCCCGCGTCGCATGTTGCCGGTCCGGCGGCAGCGTTGGATTGGGAATCGAGCTGGGCCAGAGTGTGAATCCTTCATGATGCTTGCTGGTAAGCACCACGTAACGTGCGCCGGCTTGGCGAAAGATCGTCGCCCATTCGTCCGGCTTCCACTTCTGGGTCTCGCGATTGAAGATAGGCACAAAATTGTAGTAGTCGTAATTCGCGCCATAATGGGCGCGATGATAGGCCTGCGTCGGCGACCCGTCCACGCGCATCGAGTTGAAGTACCACTCGGCATAGGGAGTGTTTTTGATGTAGTCGGGCGACGAAAAATCGTGGTCGGGATGCGACAGTGGCGCCCATCCCGGCACCGAATAAAGTCCCCAGTGAATAAAGATTCCCAGCTTGGCGTCGGCATACCACTCCGGCAAGGGATGCCGGTCAAGCGACTCCAACGTTGGCTCATACTTCCCCGGCGCTTGCGCGGCGCACAGCCCGCATATCAATGTAAACGTTCCCAATACAGCCCCGATCCACCTTCTCCTGCGTCCCATTCCCCACTCCTCTTCATCCAACCCGCCTGGTCCCGTCCCGGTTGGCTACTCAAACCGCATCATAATGAATGCCCGCCGATATGCCAATCTTCGCCCGCCGCTTACCCCTCAAAAGCCAATGGCGGCTGCACCCTTAAGGTACAGCCGCCATTGGATTCCAGGAAAACTTCGCTCCCTGTCTGCCTAAAACGCAGCCTGTTTCTGACGCAGGCTATAGGAGCTGAGCGTCTTGATGTAATTGCCGCGGTCGAACGGAGAAGTATCGGGAACGGAACGGCGGCTCAGGCAGCCGCGCATCTCCCAAAGCGATGAGCATTCATGCTTCTCAAGCCAGTAGCGCAGATCGGCCAAAACTCTGCCGATATGCTCGATGCCGTGAATGTGCAACGCCGAGGCCATCATCGTAATGCCGGCTCCGGCCATCACGGCCTTCAGCACATCTTCCGCCGAATGCACTCCACCCGAAACGGCGAGGTCGATGTTCAGGTGGCCATAAAGAATGGCCGCCCAGTGCAGCCGCGGCAGCAGTTCCGAAGGCGTCGAGAAGTGCAGCGTGGGCCGAACCTCCAGCGTCTCGATGTCGAAGTCGGGCTGGTAGAAGCGGTTGAAGAGCACCACGCCCCGCGCGCCCGCATCCTCCAACCGGCCCACCAGGTTAGGAACGCTGGTGAAGGACTGGGAGAGCTTGACGGCTACGGGAACCTTCACCGAGTGGCAGACACTTGAAACCAGTTCGAGCAACTGCGACTCAAGATCCGCCGAAGTCTGGCTGCGGTCGGTGGCGAGCGCATAGGTATTCAGTTCGATCGCGCTGGCTCCGGCCTCCTCCATCTCCTTGGCAAACTTGACCCAGCCGCCGGTTGTGGCTCCGTTCAGGCTGGCCAGAATGGGAATCGCCACGGCCGCCCGCGCGTGACGCAGATGGTCTAAATAGACATCCTGCGTCATGCGGTAGTCCTTCAGGTCGGGCAAGTAGTCGAGCGACTCGGCAAACGATTCAGTTCCGCGGGCCAAATCCTCGTCCAGGGTCCGTGCTTCCAGAGCCAATTGCTCCTCAAACAGCGAGGTGAGTACAACCGCCGACGCACCGGAATCCTCCATGCGGCGAATGTTGTCGAGCGACTCGGAGAGCGGCGTGGACGAGACCACGATGGGGCCCTTCAGCTTGAGCCCCAGGTATTGTGTGGAAAAATCGATCATTTTGTTCCTCCCGCGCCTACCGGCTCAGCCTTCTCGACGGGTATTTCTTGAGGAGCGATGTTGGGTGTCTCCGACCGGCCCGGCATTGCGGCCCGCGCCGAGTACACGCGCCATTGGCGTTCGACGTCATCCTGCGCTTCCTTCAGCAGTTCGGCGGCTAGTTCGGGGTTGCCACGGCTAAGCATCGTGTAACGTGCTTCGCGATAGGCATAATCCTTCAGCCGGATCGTCGGTGCCTTGGAATCGAGTTGGAACGGATTCTTGCCGGTGTCGCGCAGGTCCGGGTTGTAGCGCATCAGCGGCCAGTAACCGGACTGCACAGCCAGCTTCTGCTGTTCGAGTCCGTGAATCAGGTCGTAGCCGTGCGCAATGCAACTGGAGTAGGCGATGATGATCGACGGCCCTTCGTGCGCCTCAGCCTCTTGGAAGGCCTTGACCACTTGCGTGTCGTTCGATCCCAAAGCCACCTGGGCCACATACACGTAGCCGTAGCTGACCGCTTCCATCGCCAGGTCCTTCTTGCTGACGACCTTGCCGCTGGCGGCAAACTTGGCAACCGCGCCGCGTGGCGTGGCCTTCGACATCTGTCCGCCGGTGTTTGAGTAGACCTCGGTATCGAGCACCAGCACGTTCACATTCTTGCCGGAACCGAGTACGTGATCCAGTCCGCCGAAACCGATATCGTAGGCCCATCCGTCTCCACCCAGGATCCAGACGCTCTTGCGAACCAGTGAATCGGCGATGGCCAGCAGGTTGCGTGCATCGGATTCCTTGTGGCCGATCAGCTTGCCGCGCAGCGCCAACACGCGCTCCCGCTGCTGGTTGATCTCTTCTTCGGTTTTCTGCGAAGCACCGAGCAGAGCCGTCACCAGTTCGTCGCCCAAGACCGGCGCGAGGCGGGTAACCAGCGTTTCCGCAAAAATCTTCTGCTGGTCGAGAGCAATGCGCATACCGAAACCGAACTCGGCATTATCTTCGAACAGCGAGTTGGCCCAGGTCGGCCCACGCCCCTCGGCGTTGGTGGTGTAAGGCGTCGTCGGCAGGTTGCCGCCGTAAATCGACGAGCAACCCGTGGCATTGGCGATGTAGAGCCGGTCGCCGAAAAGCTGGGTCAGCAGCTTGACGTACGGTGTTTCACCGCAACCGGCACAGGCGCCCGAGAATTCGAACAGAGGCTGCAAAAGCTGCAGATCCTTCACCTGGGTATGCGAAATCTTGCTGCGGTCCACTTCCGGCAGTCCCAGGAAGAAGTCCCAGTTCGCGCGCTCGGCTTCGCGTAGCGGAGCCTGCGGAGCCATGTTGATCGCCTTGTGGCTGGCATCGCTTTTGCTCTTTACAGGGCAGATTTCGACGCAGACCGCGCAGCCGGTGCAATCTTCAGGAGCAACCTGCAGGGTATAGTGATCCTGCTCCATGGCCTTCCACTTGGGCTTGGCCCATTGGAAGGTTGCGGGAGACTTGTCCGCAAGCTCGGGGCTGTAAACCTTCGAGCGGATGACAGCGTGCGGGCAAACCATCACGCACTTGCCGCACTGAATGCAGAGGTCCTTGTCCCATACCGGGATGAACTGCGCAATGTTGCGCTTCTCATACTGCGCCGTGCCTGTCGGGAACGCGCCGCCGGCTGGCAATGCGCTCACCGGAAGCAGGTCGCCCTGGCCTGATGCAATCTGTCCGAGCACGTCGTTGACGAACTTGGGCGGGTTGCCGCTCATCGCTCCGACAATGTCGAAATCGGAAGAAGCTGCGGCCGGCAGTTCGACTTTTTCGAGGTGAGCAAGAGCGTGATCGACGGCGGCAAAGTTCTTCTGCACCACCGCGTCGCCGCGCTTGCCATAGGTCTTCTTGATGGACTTCTTGATCTGCTCGATGGCTTCGTCGCGAGGCAGCACGCCGCTGATGGCAAAGAAGCAGGTCTGCATGATGGTGTTGATGCGCGAGCCCATGCCGGCCTCACGTCCCACCTTGTAGCCGTCGATCACGTAGAACTCGATCTTCTTCTTGAGCATCCCCTCTTGCGTAGTCTTGGGCAGCTTGTCCCAGACTTCGGCAGCCGAATAGGGCGAGTTGAGCAGGAACACCGCGCCCGGCATCGCTGCTTCGAGCACATCCATCTTCTCAAGGAAGCTGAAGTTGTGGCAGGCGATGAAGCTTGCACGCGTAATCAGGTAGCTGGAGCGGATCGGCGTAGGTCCGAAACGCAAGTGCGAAGTCGTCATCGAGCCGGACTTCTTCGAGTCGTAGACGAAGTAGCCCTGCGCGTAGTTCGGCGTGTTGCTGCCGATAATCTTGATGGAGTTCTTGTTGGCGCCGACCGTGCCATCCGAACCCAGCCCGTAGAACAGCGCGCGCACCGTCCGCGGATCTTCGGTCGAGAAGCTCGGATCATAGCTCAGGCTGGTGTGCGTCACATCGTCGTCGATGCCGATGGTGAAGTGGTTCTTCGGAGCAGGCTTGGCCAGCTCGTCATAAATTCCCTTGACCATGGCCGGCGTGAATTCCTTCGAGGAGAGGCCGTAACGGCCGCCCACCACGACAGGCTTCGAGAAGGGCAGTTCGGCGGCATGCTCCGAGAGGACGGTCACGATGTCCTGGTAGAGCGGCTCGCCGGCGGAACCGGGTTCCTTGGTGCGGTCGAGAACGGCAATCGACTTCACGGTCGAAGGAAGCGCCGCCAGGAAGGCTCTGGAGTCGAACGGCCGGAACAAACGAACCTTGACCATGCCGATCTTCTCGCCCTGCTTGACCATCGCGTCCACTGCTTCTTCCGCAGCTTCGGCGCCCGAGCCCATCAGCACGATCACGCGATCCGCATCCGGTGCGCCGTAATAGTCGAACAGATGATAGGCGCGGCCGGTCTGGGCGGCAAAACGGTCCATGATGGACTGAACGATGCCGGGTACTGCGTTGTGGTAAGGATTGCTGGCTTCACGAGCCTGGAAAAAGACGTCGGGATTTTGCGCCGTGCCCCGGATGATGGGGCGATCAGGGCTCAGAGCGTTCTGCCGGTATTCAATGATGTACTTGTCGTCGAGCAGGGCGCGGATAGTCTCGTCCGAGATCGGCAGAATCTTGCCGACTTCATGCGACGTACGGAAGCCGTCGAAAAAGTGCATGAAAGGAATGCGGGATTCGAGAGTGGCAATCTGCGCCACCAATGCCATATCGGCAACTTCTTGGACCGAGTTGGAAGCCAACATCGCCCAACCGGTGGACCGACAGGCCATCACGTCGGAATGGTCGCCAAAGATCGAAAGCGCGTGCGTAGCCAGCGTGCGGGCCGTCACGTGCATCGTGGTCGGGGTCAACTCACCCGCAATCTTGAACATGTTGGGGATCATCAACAACAGGCCTTGAGAGGCTGTGAATGTGGTCCCGAAAGCGCCGGCTTGCAATGCGCCGTGGAGTGCGCCCGCGGCGCCACCCTCACTCTGCAGTTCTTCCACAACGGGCAGCGCGCCCCAGATATTCTTTTTTCCTTCGGCGCGCCACTGATCAGCCCATTCGGCCATCGGCGACGAGGGGGTGATGGGGTAGATGGCGACGACTTCGGAGAGACGATAGGCAACCGAAGCAGCAGCCTCGTTCCCATCCATAATTACCATGTTTTGTTCACTCATTCGCTTTGCCTCATAGCGCGGCCATCAGGAAACAACCGCTACGCTGAGTCTCGTCCCTGGGGAGCCGTGCCGCTGTGATGAAAGACACACGCCGGGAAATGAATACCATATTGTGAATTAAAATTCACAATATGCCGCCTCTTTAGAGCCGGATCAAGCCACTGCCCTCTTCCGCGAATCAGAAAATAAGCTGTTTATTTTGTTATATATAGCGAAAAAGCAATCGGGACCGGGACGCGATAATAGCCTCACATTCGCCTCTGTGCCGCAACCCGGCCGGCGCTGCCCTGCCCGAATCGGACTCATTCCCGCTCGGTCAGAAGCGCGGCCGCAAGCGCTTCCCATTCGGCATCGAAACTGGCCCGCTGGAATCGGCGTCCGGCCCGCCGGTACCAATAATCGGCATTGCCCACGTCTCCCTCTTTGCGGTGCAGGTAGGCGTGAACCGCCATGCCGTCAAGCGTGTCGAGTTGGTCCACTAGTCCGTGGGCGCGTATCCAATCCCCTTTCGCATCCCACCACAGCGCCGCAAGCGGAGGAGCCAGATCCCCCGGCACGGCCCCGTGTTTCACCGAAGCGCGAAATTGCTCGACGTCCATGAGTCCTTGTATCACTGCCAGCCGGACGGAACAACGCCTTGGCGAGCTAACGGAGTGATTTGGGTCACATCCTCGCGCGTACCTGGACTGATAGAAATGTCTCAACGCTCCGATGGGGTAGAGACAGGGGTCCATGAGGGAGATAAGGAACGGGTCCACAAGAGGGTTTTTCCGTTCTCTCTGGAGGTAGAGCCGTGGCTATGCATCGAGCTGAGAATCTTCCCCCAAGCGAGCTAAAAAACGGCTCACGGATGGCCTCAGTTTCTGGAGTGATCGGTTGCAACGCGGACCGAAGCAGTCGTACACTTAAATCAGACCAATATGGTCGTAGTTCCACCGTGCTGCTTTTTAAACAGCCCGAGGGAGTCCGGCGGTTGAGCGTGCTAAGCGAACTGAAAGTGGGCGAGAGCGGCATATTGGTAAGCCTCGACCTTCCTGAATCCGTCCAGAACCACCTGATGCATATGGGCTTTGTACCCGATGCGCCGGTCACCGCGCTCCGCCGTGCCCCCGCCGGCGATCCGACCGTTTATGGCATCGACGGCATGGAAATTGCCCTGCGCCATGAAACCGCCGCTTCCATCCGCGTGCGCTCCTCCATCGGCCAACACCAGGAAAATGAGAAAAGCCCTGCGCACGAAGAAATTCAGGAGTTAGTCGAGGCTGCGCGATGAGCAGTTGCTGCGCTCCTCCAACCTTTACCCCCCCTCCCCCCCCCTCCGACGGCAAACTAAGTACCATAGTCCTCATCGGTCCTCCGAACGCTGGGAAATCCACCCTTTTCAATCGCCTTACTGGATTACGTCAAAAGGTCGCGAACTATCCCGGTGTAACCGTCGAACAACGCATGGGCCTGATGGCGGGCGTAGGCCGTGACGACCTGACCCTCATCGACCTGCCCGGTGTCTACAGCCTTACCCCTTACTCCGAAGATGCCCGCGTAGCCGTCGATGTACTGCGCGGCAAAATGCCAGGCACCCCGGCTCCGGACGCAGTGCTGTTGGTCCTCGACTCCCAGCACCTGACGCGGCAGCTGATGCTGGCGGCACCTGTGCTGGCCTTAGGGTTGCCCACGCTGGTTTTGCTCAACATGAGCGATCTGATGGAATCCCGTGGCGGCAAGGTCGATGCGCTCGGGCTAGCCAGGGAATTGGGCGCTGCCGTAGCCCTGATCAGCGCCACCCATGGAACCGGTCTGGACGCGGTAAGGCTGTTTCTCAACCAGCAGTCGCAGCAAACCGCCGCACATCCTCTGACGCTGCCCGTGCTGGGCAACGCGGCCAGTGCACACACCTGGGCTGCTCAGGTAAGCCGGCGCACGGGCTATCGCGCCCCCCTCTCGGCACAAGGCAGCCGCAAGCTCGACAACATACTTTTGCATCGCATCTGGGGCCCGCTGCTCTTTCTGGCAGTCGTGGTCGGTGTTTTCGAAGTCGTCTTCTCCATCGGGCAGCCGCTTTCCGACGGCCTCGGCGATATTCTGGCGCGCATCGGCGAGTTGGTCCGGCCCCTGCTGCCTGCCGGCTGGCTGCAATCCCTGATACTCGACGGAGCCTGGAAAGGCATTTCGTCCGTATTGGTCTTTCTGCCGCAGATTCTGCTGCTCTTTCTTTTCATCGGTGTGCTTGAAGATTCGGGCTATCTCGCCCGCGCCGCCCTCATCGCCGACCGTGTCATGCGTTCGATTGGCTTGAACGGCAAGGCCTTCATTCCCCTGCTTTCAGCGTATGCCTGTGCGGTTCCCGCGATTATGGCAACCCGCACCATCGAGAACAAGCGCGACCGCTTCGCCACAATCCTGGTGACTCCCTTCATGACCTGCTCGGCGCGGTTGCCGGTCTACATGCTGCTCATCGCCGCATTCATTCCCAATCGCAGTTACCTGCACGGTTTTCTCGGGCTTCGTACAATCGTCATGCTGGGGCTGTATGTAGCGGGCTTTGTGGCTGCGCTTGCCACGGCACGGCTGCTGAAAAGTTCCATCCTCAGGTCGAGCGAGACGCCGTTCATCCTCGAACTGCCGCAATACCGGATGCCGACTCTACGCGCGATTACGATGCGCGTCGTCGATCGTGCGCATGTATTTCTGCACAACGCAGGCACGGTAATTCTGTGCGTCACCTTGGCGCTATGGGTTCTGGCACATCTGCCGGTGATCCATACGGCGGGCGGAGTGATCGCTGCGCCGGATCTTGCCAATAGCCTGATCGGCCGCCTGGGCCACTTCATCGAGCCGGTCATTGCGCCCCTGGGCTTCAACTGGAAGATTGGCATCGGACTGCTCTCGAGCATAGCCGCGCGCGAGGTCATGGTCAGCACCATGGGCACGCTCTACGGATCGGACCCAGGGACCCAATCCTTGAGTCTGCAAACCGCACTGGGGCACGACATGACGTTGGGCGGCGCACTGGCACTAATGATTTTCTTCGCCTTCGCGTTGCAGTGCACTTCGACCATCGCGGTGGTCCGCCGCGAAACCAATGGCTGGAAGTGGCCGGCAATTCAATTCGCCTACATGCTGATGCTCGCCTACATTGCCGCCTTTGCGGTGAACCACATCGTGACGGCAATCGTCGGGTAATTACTGTTCCTGAAATGAGTATGGACAGCAACCATGACTGATTGCTGTCCACCCAGACCCTCTCTTCATTGCATGATTGGTTTTCCGGTGCCTTTAGCCATTGCACCGGGTGAGTTTAATTGCGATAAACAGGGCTGGCAGAAAGACCGGATGGGGCTTCCTTGGGGAAGTTCTGTTCCAGCTCGTAGAGTTCGTGAATCAATTCTTGAATTTGTTCCGCTTTGCGCCTGCTTACGTCGATGAATTCGATGCCTGCTTGACCCCTTGTTTGCAAATGGCGAATCTCACCCGCCAATTGGAGGGTGATGCCTTTCACATTCAAATAGATCTCCACACGTGTATTTACATGAGCAGGGACAGCGCTATCGAATTCCAAACAACATCCATTGAGACTCAGGTCGACAACAGCGCCGACGACCTTGATTCCCTCCGGAAATATACGAATTTCTCCAGTACCGTTACATTTTAATCGGCGATGTACGCGACGTTCCACGTCATCAGGTGGCGGGGCGATCGATTTCCAGTTTGTTTTTGTAGACTGTGGGTCGATGGTTACACCTCTGCGGGGAAATGAAAAACTGCAAGTAGAGGGCCAATGCCCCGAGTATATCTGCGGTTTTTTCGGCCCTCGCATAAAAAGAGGGTACCTTTGAGTACCGATGGTAACCAAAAACCCTTAAAATCGCCCTCCTGTGGCCATTTCTGTATCAGAACAGGACAAGTGGGCTGCTGACCCTGGCTTATGAGAAACTAGAAGTGCAGTTCTCAGGGGCTGCACGCGTGCGCGTGCCCCAAAATCTTGTCTCAACCCTCAGTTTGCCCCGGCCCGGCTGAGCCGATACCCCGCTGCGGCCCGCGTTAAGGAACACAAAAAGAATGATCAGTGTCAGCAATGTCACCATGCGCTATGGCTCGAAGGTGCTCTTCGAGGATGTAAGTACCACGTTTACGCCGGGCCGGCGCTACGGTCTCACCGGACCGAATGGTGCGGGCAAATCCACGTTCATGAAAATCCTGACCGGGGAACTGGAACCGCAAAAAGGCACGGTCGTTCGCCCGCGAAAGCTGGGCATCCTGCGCCAGGACCAGTTTGCATTCGACAGCTATCGCGTGATCGACACGGTCATCATGGGCAACGCCCCGCTCTGGGCGGCTCTTGAAGAACGCGACCGCATCTACGAAAAGCCTGAAATGACCAATGAAGATGGCATGAGGCTGGGCGAGTTGGAAGGCATCATCGGTGACGAGGACGGCTATACCGCCGAAAGCGATGCCGCCGTGCTGCTGCAAGGCCTGGATATTACCGATGATTTTCACGAGCGCAAGATGGGCGAGTTACAGAGCGGCCAGAAGATCCGCGTCCTGCTGGCGCAGGCCCTGTTCGGCAAACCCGAAGCGCTGATGCTCGACGAGCCCACCAACTATCTCGATTTGGACTCCGTTCACTGGCTGCAGGACTTCCTGCTCAACTACGATGGCACGCTGATCGCGATTTCGCATGATCGGCACTTCTTGAACAGCGTCACCACCCACACCGCCGACATCGACTATCAGACGATCATCATCTACACCGGCGGCTACGACGAAATGGTGATGGCCAAGACCCAGGTGCGCTCCACACTGGAGTCGCAAAACGCCCAGCGCGAGAAAAAGATTGCGCAGTTGAACGAGTTCATCGCGCGCTTTGCCGCCGGTACGCGTTCGACGCAGGTAACCAGCCGCCGCAAAGAGGTAGAGCGGTTGCAGACCAACGACTTGGCTCGTTCCAACATTCAACGGCCCTACATTCGCTTCGATCAGGTGCGTCCCAGCGGCAAACATGTGCTGGAGTTCAAGGGCCTGACCAAGCACTATAGCGACCTGCACGTCGTAGACGACTTCACCGCCAGCGTGCTGCGCGGCGAAAAGATCTGTCTGATGGGCCGCAACGGCGCCGGTAAAACTACCGTCGTAAAGAGCCTGTTGGCCAACTATCCCGGGCTGGCAGACAAGGAATTCACGCTCGACGCCGGCGAAGTCTTCTGGGGCCACGAAGCGCAGATCGGGTATTTTCCTCAGGACATCGGCGCCACCATCGAGCATGGCCTCACAGTGGCCGAGTGGCTGCACCAGTTCGACCCCAAAGCTACGGTCGAGGAGATTCGCGGCATTCTCGGGCAAATGCTTTTCTCCGGCGAGGAAGGCCAGAAGCCGACCAAGGCGCTCTCCGGCGGCGAACAGGCCCGTCTGGTGTTCTGCAAGCTGATTCTCACCAAGCCCAACTTCCTGATCTTCGATGAGCCGACCAACCATCTCGATCTTGAGTCGATCAATGCGCTCAACATCGCCTTGCAGCGCTATGAAGGCACAGTGCTGCTGGTTACGCACGATCACGACCTGATCGACGAGGTTGCGACGCGGCTTTGGAACTTTAAAGAAGACGGGATCGAAGATTTCAACGGCCCCTATGTGGAGTGGAAGGGCAAGCACAACTAAATCTTCATCGACCATCTTATTGACAGGCTCGGCAGACAGCGGTGTAATAAAAGTGTTACGTGCGGTGATGGAGTTCACCGTTAACCGCTGTCCCGCTCTAATCCGGACAGATGATGACTCCTGGCAGGGGATCCTGTCGCGGAGTTATGTCCCGGCGTAATCCCCTCGAATACAACTTGAGCGCATGAGTCTGCCGACTCTTATGTGCTGTTTGTGCTTGGCTTTGCCTTCGCGCAAGGCTGCACCTTTGTTGGTTGTATAACTTGCACGAGGGGAGAAGATCGTTGCATAAATATCTTCTGATCGCTGTGGGCGGCGCACTGGGTTCCATGGCCCGGTATTGGGTGGGCTCGACGATTGCCGGGCGAATGGGAATTCGCTTTCCCTATGCCACGCTGGTGGTCAACATCACGGCATGTGTGCTTATCGGTTTTTCGCTTACCTATATGAGCCGGCGAGCGGAACTTAATCCTGCCTGGCGATTTCTGATTCCTATCGGTTTTATCGGCGCCTACAGTACATTTTCAACTTACGAGTGGGAAACGCTTGCGACCTTGCGGACAGGAGCGTTTTTGCTTGCGGGACTCTATGCCGTGACCAGCTTCGTGCTGGGCCTTGCGGCCGTATGGGGCGGTTCGATGCTGGCCGAGGCCATCTCCTGAAAGTCGCGAGCATCTACCGGATGGACAAGAGCTGAACTACAATCCTGCTTCCCTTTCTGGAGGAATCATGTTGAACGCGGGCAAAGCAGTCAAGGTCACCATTTATCTAAGCGAGGGAGCCACCCACCACGGGGCCGCCGTTTACACAAGCATCCTCGACTTCCTTTTCTATCGAGGCGTCTCGGGTGCGACGGTCACGAAGGGCATCGCCGGATTCGGCGCCGACCACCACATGCACTCCGCCAGCATGGTGGATATCTCGGATCACCTTCCCCTCAAGGTCGAGTTCATCGAGACACGCGAGAAGGTGGATGAGCTGCTCGGCAAGTTGCAGGAACTATGTGGAACCGGCCTGATCGAAATGCAGGAAACGACAGTAGCCAAGCCTGCACAGATCTCAAAGCCAGACGCTCTCCCGGCGCCTGCGCGCTTCAAGATGGAAGGCAAAGCGCAGATGATGCGCATCTACGTGAGCGAAGAAGACCGCTGGCAAGATAAGCCGCTCTACACGGCTCTGGTCGAGGCGATGCGGGCCAATGACATTGCCGGGGTCACCGTCTATCGCGGCATTCTGGGCTACGGGGCGCACGGACGGTTTCACAAAGACAAGCCGGTAGCTTCTCCGCATGGCGATTCGATCATGCTCTCGGCAATCGATACGGCTGAAAAGCTGCGCACCTTCCTGCCCCTTGTCGAGCGGATGGTCGAGGAAGGTTTGGTGGTATTCTCCGAGGTGGACATCATCAAGTATGCTTATCGCGCGCACGGAGCGGATGCGGAAGGGCTGCCGTCACCGCCCGCGGCTACTCTGGAATAAGTGGAGGCTTGAGCATGAAACAGGAGTTTTCTGCTCGCATGGTGCGGGTCCACTTTGGCGAAGACGACCGGTGGCAGGGCAAGCCCCTGCATGAGGCAATTCTAGCTAAATGCAAGGAACTGGGCATGGCCGATGCCGTTGTCTTCCGCGGCATCGAGGGCTACGGAACGGGCAGCCGGATTCGCCGTTCCGGCCATTGGACCTTCTCGAAAGACGCGCCGATCCAGTTAAGCATCATCGACACCGAGGAGCAGATCGGCAGGCTGATTCCCTTCCTCGACAACATGGTTGAAGAAGGTCTGGTGGCAACCTCTGCCGTAGAAGTCATTCGTTACTCGCGGAATGTGGCAACCGCGCCTTCAAAGCCTTAGGCGCGCTTGAGACTGTAGCCTGTATCACTGAGCCTTTCCGGCATTGCGCGTAGGCTAAACGCGCACTATGGAGGAAAGTCGATGCCAGTTCACGAAATAGCCCAGGGAAACGCCCTCACCGTCAAAAATCTTTTGGCGGCCTTTGAAGGCGAATCGAATGCGCACGCCAAATACACTGCGTTTGCGGTAAAGGCGGACGCCGACAAACTGCATGGAGCCGCCAGCCTGTTTCGTGCCGCGGCCCGCGCCGAGCAGATCCACGCCAGCAATCATGCCCGTGTAATCCGGCAGTTGGGCGGCGAAGCCCACGCGGAGATTCACGCGGTCGAAACCAAAAGCACACTCGAAAATCTCAAGACCGCCCTCGGTGGCGAGCAATATGAGATCGACTCCATGTATCCAGAATTTCTTGAAGAAGCCAAGACCCACGACAACACCGCGGCCATGCGCACCTTCAATTGGGCTCTGGAAGCCGAGAAGACGCACGCGCGCCTCTACAGCGAGGCCATTGCGCTGGTTGAAGGCGGCAAGGCCGACTCATGGGTCGCCGCAGCCCGCGATTTCTACGTGTGTCCAGCCTGCGGCTACACGTCTGAAGAGCCCGAAGCCGAGCGCTGCCCGGTCTGCAATTGTGCCTGGGAAAAATTCGAAGTCATCCGTTAAGGTTGACACTTTTCGTTTTGTAAAAGCCGGTGCCACGGGACTCAAAGTTGAGACTGGGGCACCGGCCTTGCATTGGGAGCTACTGCATCGAGGTAAATGGCGAGGCAGGCAATCCCTCCCCGTTGAATAAGTCGCAGTCCGGGCTGTTGGCCCATCCATAGCGGACAAAGAGCGGCTCAGGCACAGAAGCGCTTGTAGCGATCACGGTGTTGCCCTCGATTTTGGCCGTAGCCGCGACGAACTTTCCATCTGCGCCGGCAACTTCGAATCCCGTCACAGTACCGCCTTTTGCTGTGAGTCCCTTGCCGTGATCGAACCAGACGCGAATCGCAGTCCCCTCGGGCATGGCCTGGCGAAACAGTGGGCCGGAGTATTCGACCGGCTCACCGTAGCTAAGAGCGCGGGCGGCATGGGACAACCGCAAGCCCACATCCACTTTGTCGGTAGGGTGAACGTCGTCCGGATTGCCGATATCGATGGTGACGGCCATGGCGGTGTTGCGCAGTTCCAGCGCCTTCAACTGTTGTTCGCGCAGTGTCGCCCAGTCCTCAAGCGGCGTCGATTTGAAGTTCGAAATCTGCACATAGAGAAATGGAAAATCGCCGATGCCCCACTGACGGCGCCAATCCTCGATCATGGTCCGAAACAGGCGGCCATAGAGCGGCGCCCGCGCCAATGCGCTATTGCTTTCCCCTTGATACCAAAGCACTCCGCGGATGGGAAACGGCACCAAGGGCGCAATCATGCCGTTGTAGAGCAGGCCCGGCCCCCAACTGGCGAGCGGAGGATGCCAGGAAAATTGCGGCCCCGGCTTGCCCTGCGCCTTGGCTTCCTCCCGCTGGCGCTGCTCGTCTTTGTCTTCAAGCAGGGCGTCGGACTCGTGATCGGTCATCTTGCCGCGAGCGACAAATGCAGGAGCGAGCGAAGCATCTTCGGCAAGCGCCGTCAGGCGCGTCCATGACTCCACAATCGTGCCACCCCAAGACGAATCGATGACGCCAACAGGCACATGCTCTCGCTGTTCGATATCGCGCGCAAAGTACCACGCGACGGCAGAAAAATTTCTGGCGGTTTCAGTCGAGGAGGCCGCCCAACCGTCCGTGTCCGCATCGTCCTGCGCATAATCGGATGCGCGTTTCTTCACGACCAGCAGCCTGATTCGCGGATTCGCCGCATGTGGCAGATCCTGGGCAGCCGTGGCGGCGCGGCGCATCTCGAACTCCATATTCGATTGCCCCGAGGCGACCCACACGTCCCCTACGAGCACGTCGTCAAGTGTGATGGTCTGTGCAGCCTCGGTCGAACCGGCAGCCACAGGCACTCCTTCCACCTTCATCTGAAACGGGCCCCCAGCGGTCCCCGGATCGAGATACACACTCCAGCGGCCCAGCCGGTTTGCCTTGGCAGGGCGGGTTTCTCCGCGAAAACTTACCCTCACGTCCTGGCCGGGAGTCGCCATTCCCCACACATGCACAGGCAGGTCGCGCTGCACGACCATGTGGCTGGCAAGAATTTTAGGCAGGATCACTTCCGCAGGCGCAACAACACCGGGAAGCAAAGCAAGCAGAACTAAGAACCGCAAACTCATGAGAGCCTCATAGATGACGCATAGCCGGAAAAGCTTTCGCGCCAAATGGGCGACCGCAAATTCCAGAGAGATAACGCTATCAAACTCAGCCGCAACTCACCAGCTTTGCATCCTACCTATGATCCCGCTGCAATCCACGACATTTCATCGATGCCTGTGTTTACAGCAGAATAAGGAGCAATAAAACTAACCGGAGGAAATCGATGCTTTCGATGCGCGCCAGACATAGCGCTGCATTCGTTCTCATAAGCCTGACGGCTCTTGCCTTCTTTTCTTCTTTTGTGCGCATTGCATAGTTGGTAAGCGTGTGAAGCTCCCCTCTTGACGAGAGCGATGATCCTTAATAGGTGTCCGCTTATTTTAGGTGGACACCTATTTGGTTCTTAAGCGGCTTCTGCTGTTTTTGACTGGAGGGTTAGAGCGATGTTCCAGAGCAGGAGTTCACCGATGCGGTTGATGGGATGATCAGCGATCTGTGCCGTGACAGGGCGAAGGTAGAATAAGGGATCGAGTCCGCAGAGCTTGGCCGTTCCGATGAGGGTGTAGAATGAAGCCGCTCGCTCGCCGCCGGAATCGGCACCAAAAAACAGGTAATTCTTTCGTCCAATCGAGACCGCCCGCAACGCTCTCTCGGCAGCACTATTGTCGATTTCGAGCAGACCGTCATCTGCGTAGCGCGTGAGAGCACGCCAGTGCGAAAGAGCATAGGCGATTGCACCGGCAGTGTCGCTCTTGCGCGACAACGACTGCCGCACCTTCTCCATCCATCGGCGGAAGTCATCGAGGAGCGGTCTGGCCTGGTCCTGGCGAACAGAGCGGCGAAGATCGGGAGGGCTTGCCTCGGACCTGGTCCTCGATTGCGTAAAGAGCACCGATCCGGTTGAGCGCTTCAGCGGTGATCGGTGATCGATGAGTCACGTGGATGTCGTGGAACTTACGTCTCGCGTGAGCCTTATCCCGAGCTCGGGATAAGGCCCATTATCTGGAGTCCGGAGTTATCTGGAGCGATCATGGAATGGTGCTTGCAGCATGCTGTGAGACGGTGCCTTCAGTTTCTCAACTCCAG
>JAATGG010000081.1 GCA_015654835.1 Terriglobales bacterium | reverse complement strand
CGCGACCGCATCTTTGCCGCCCGTGATCCGCGAGGATTCAGGCCGCTGTCGATGGGCCGCATCAAAAATCCCGATGGACCCGACACAATCGTTTTCGCCTCCGAAACCTGCGCCTTCGATCTGCTGCGCGCTGAATATGAACGCGACGTGCTGCCCGGCGAACTGGTGATGGTCACCGAGGACGGCGTGACCAGCCGCCAATATGCAAGCGGCGTGCCGCGGTCGAGTTGCATCTTCGAGCATGTCTACTTCGCGCGCCCCGACAGCCGTATCTATGGCCGCTGGGTGCAGGAGAGCCGCGATCAGATGGGCCGCCAGTTAGCTCGCGAATCGGGCGTAGCCGCCGACGTGGTGGTGCCCGTGCCCGACTCCGGTGTCACTGCGGCGCTGGGCTATGCTGAAGAGGCTGGCCTGCCGTTCCGCATGGGCCTGATCCGCAATCACTACGTGGGCCGCACGTTTATCGAGCCCGAGCAGCGGGTGCGCGATTTCGGCGTCAAGCTCAAGCTCAACCCGGTGCGCAATCTGCTTGAAGGCAAGCGCGTCATCCTCATCGACGACTCAATTATTCGCGGAACCACAAGCCGCAAAATCGTGCGCATGGTGCGCGGTGCCGGCGCCCGTGAAGTGCACCTGCGCATTAGCTGTCCGCCCACCGTGTCGCCGTGTTTTTATGGCGTCGATACGCCCAGCAAACGGGACCTCATTGCCGCCAATAAGTCGATTGAAGAGATTCGCCATTTTATCGAGGCCGACTCTCTCGCCTATCTCTCGCTCGATGGCCTGCTCAATTGCTGCGGCAGCGACCAGCAGCACGGCTTCTGCGTCGCCTGCTACACCGGCAACTATCCCATCCAATGGGTCGATGTGGAAGATATCTTGCCGGCAACTGTGAGCCTTTAAACAGATGCGCGCATAGCACAAAATAGAAAGTCTTTCCAGATCACCATCTTTATAGAACCTTTCTGCCGGTTCGATGCACTGGGCACGTATTCGACTTACAGGCCCGCACAGCGAACCGGCATTTGCAAGATTTTCAATTGCCAACGGATCGGTATTGCGCTACCGTTATAGCAATTTCGGAATGGATATAGACCGAAAGCGCACATTTGAGTGGCTTTTTTCTCAAGAAAAGCCACCTTTCACGGCTATCAAAAAGTCTGTGTGTATTCTGAAATGCTCTGGAGAAAATCTCCCGAGCTATGGCAGTTCTCCTACTGCTGCAGCAGGGAAGCCCTGATCGTTGCGTGGCGTCTTCCTCAAGAAAATGCCGCCTCGTATGCCTCTCGAAATACCGCACGAATAGGAGAGATGTTCTAAATAGAAAGTAAATTTCACCGGTACGCAGAAGCTCCCGCACGCCTGAACGTTTCCTCCGGTTTGCTCTTCTGCGTCTAAGGAAGTGTGCATTGAATCTACTTAGTTTCTTCAAGGCGGCCAAGCCGGCCCGGCTCGGGCTATGTCAAGTTCACGCTCCACTTACTTTTTCATTCACCAGTGTTTGCAATCTTCCCATCTTTCTTATCGTTCTAGTGTTTGGCTTGGTCGTCGCTTCCCGGCAAAGTTGTTCTGCGCAAGCTGCTCAATTGCCCGCCGAACAAGCTGCCGCGGCCACAACCTTTGTGGATACGGCAGGAGTTGTTACTCATCTCACTTACGCGGGCACTCTCTACTCCACCGCCTGGCCGCAAGTGTTGATGGCGCTCCAGAATCTTGGTGTGCACCATATCCGCGAAGGCTATACCAACGCGCCCGCCTACTCTCCGATTATCCAGGAGCATCAAGCCCTGGCTGTGGCTGGAATCAAAAGCACGTACGTAATTCCGCTGGACTTCAGCATCACGCCGCAGGCGATCAAAAAGTTGGCCGCCAACGCGCAGGATATGGAGGCAATCGAGCCGCCCAACGAATGCGATATGTCGGGCAACTGCGGTGGCGGCGGCCTCGCGGGCATTGCCAACATGCTGTTCTTTCTTCCCATGCTGCAGTCTGCGGCGCAGGATCTCAACGTCCCGCTGCTGGGGCCGTCGTTTATCTCTCCCGGCTCCTATGCGCTTGCAGGCGACATCGCGTCGCAAATCAAGGTCAATAATTTGCACATTTATTTTGGCGGCCGCAACCCCGGCAACCCCGGCTGGGGCAGCTTTGACTCTCAAGGACACAGTTACGGCAGCTTCGGCTATTGGAAAGATCAAGCTGCTACCGACGCTCCCGGACTTCCCTCCGTGGTGACGGAAAATGGATACATCTCTTTCCCCTCCACCTCGACGCCCTATACCGTGCCGGAGAGCGTGCAGGCTTCTTATCTCCCGCGCACTTTGCTGCTGAGTTTCAAACAGGGATTTAAGCAAACCTTCTTCTATCAATTATTGGACGAACCTACTTCGCCGGAAGGCTATGGTTTGCTTCGCAGCGATCTGACCCCCAAGCCTGCTTTCACAGCGTTGAAGAACCTTCTCTCGCTGCTGTCCGATCAGGGTAGCTCCTTCACGCCGGCATCGCTTCCCTACTCCATCGTCGGAGCGGGCCCAACGTTGAATCATCTCCTGCTGCAGAAAAGCGACGGCTCATTCTGGCTCGTCTTGTGGCTGGAGCAAAGTAGCTGGAACCCCGTCACCGCGACTCCGGTTTCTGTGATTCCGCAAAACATAGCCATCCTTCTGAACGGCTCGTATGCGGCCAGCAAAGACTACCAGTTCAACGCAACAGGCAATGTCGTCTCGTTCAACCAACCTATGTATGGGAACATGACCTCGCTCACCGTGACCGATCAGATCTCCATCGTTCAGATCGTGCCCCGATGACAACATGCGTGTCGGCGACGGCCCGTGCAGTCCTCCTGTCGAGCCGTCACGGCACATGGATTGATACTGAAGCTCCGGTCCATGCCGTCCTTCGCAGCCACCGAAAGCATGGCTCGCAGGGCGGCGTGCCGTCCCGGTGCTTGGCGCGTCTGTGATAGCATCCGCTTTTGAGCGAGGTCATCTGACATGCCCTGACGAACAGCCTGGGGTTTGCCCGCGCGGCCTCTATCTGTTGGATCTGAGGTTGGGCATGACCCGTTCGCGAGTGCTGTTTGGTAGCGCCATCTTTCTTGCTTCCTTCCTCCTTTTCTTGGTAGAACCCATCGCGGCCAAGCAATTGTTGCCGGTACTCGGTGGCTCGGCCGCCGTCTGGATCACTTGCCTGGTCTTCTTTCAGATGGCACTGCTTTGCGCCTATCTCTATGCGCATTGGCTCACCCGCCATCCGCAGTGGAACCTGCATTTTCTTCTGCTGCTGGCCGCGGCGGCATTGGCCATTGCCTGGGCTACCGGCAGCCTCGACACCGCGCATGGTTCCGAGCGCCCTCTCTCCACCATCTTCGTGGCACTCGGCATCTGGATCGGCCTTCCGTTTCTCATGCTCGGCGCCACCAGTCCGCTGTTGCAGGTGTGGTGGTCGCGGCTTGAGACAGGCGGCATTCCCTATCGGCTGTTTGCGCTCTCCAACCTGGCCTCTCTGCTTGCGCTCGGAATCTATCCGACCGCCATCGAGCCTTACTTCACCCTGCATACGCAACGCATCGTTTGGTGCTGTGGCTTTGTCCTGTTCGCTCTCCTCTCCGCCGCTCTGACAGCCAAGACGCGCTCGGCGGCAAGCGGTTTGCCGCAGGCGGCCCGCGAAGATGAAGCCGGTCTCCCGCCCGCATCGCTGCGCCACAAACTGCTCTGGCTGTTGCTGCCCATGGGCGCCGCCATGCAATTGAGTGCGGTCACCAGCTATCTCACGGCCAACATCGCCGCGATCCCGCTGCTCTGGATTCTGCCTCTCGCCACCTATCTCATCACCCTGATTCTCGCCTTCCAGTTTCCACGTTTCTTGCCGCGCGGCTTTCTGACGCGCCTCTTGATCGTCATGCTGGCGAGCCTCGGCTATATGCTGTCGAAGACCGAGGTCTCTCTTCCCCTGCGCGTCAGCATTCTTTTCTTCCTTGTGGAAGTGCTTGTCTCCTGCCTGTTTTGCCATAGCGAGGCATACGCGCTTCGTCCGCGGCGCTCCTCCGAGTCCACCCTCTTCTATCTTTTGTTTGCCGCCGGTGGCGCCTTGGGCTCGTTCCTCATCGGGATCGCTTCGCCGCTCCTCTTCTCCTTCAACTACGATCTGGCTCTTACCTTCCTGGTCACCGCGCTGCTTGCCCTCGCGGTTACATGGACCAGCGGTTGGAGCCAGCGCCTCCTCTGGTCCGTAGCCGGCGCTCTGCTTGTGCTCCTCGTGTTCATGATCGATACCGTTTCTCAGCGGGATACGCGGCTCGCCGTCCGCAATTTCTATGGCAACCTGCGGGTAAGGCAGACCATCGGCTACCCCGGCCCTGGAGATACGCTGCGTACACTGACCAATGGCACCATCCAGCACGGCACGCAGATTTTCGGAACCGATCAACTGCGCCGCACGCCCACGACGTACTATGCCGAGGACTCGGGTGGCGGCCTTGCCATGCGCTTCTGCTGCGAAGGCCGCTCGCGCAACATCGGCGTCATCGGCCTGGGTGCCGGAACGCTGGCCGCGTATGGCCGTCCCGGCGATCGCATCCGCTTTTATGAGATCAATCCCGCCGTCGCGCCTATCGCGCAGAACCTCTTCACTTACATACGCGACTCGGGTGCGCAGGTCACCATCGTCGATGGCGACGCGCGCTCCTCGCTCCTCCGTGAAGCTCCGCAACAATTTGATGTGCTGGTCGTCGATGCCTTCTCGGGCGACGCCATTCCTCTGCATCTGCTGACTGCGCAGGCAGTAGCCCTTTATAAAAAGCATCTGGCTCCCGGCGGCATCCTGGCCTTCCATATCTCCAATCAGCATGTCGATCTTGAGCCTCCTATCGCTCTGCTGGCGAAGGACGCCGGCATGAAGGCCCTTCGTATAGCGAGCTTTTCAAATGAAGCCCGCGGCGAATTCAGTTCCACTTGGATGCTAGTCAGCGACAACGCCGCCTTCCTGACCCGGCCCGAGATTGCCGGGCATGCCTATTTGCCGGTGCTGAAACCGGGGCTCCGGCTCTGGACCGACGACTATTCCAGCCTGCTCCCCGTCCTTCGCTGGTAGCCGCGCCGCCAGTCCTCCAACAGCCCTGTCTTGCCAGCCCGATCTCGCGTCCGCCCCCCCGTGGGGCCGCTCGCTGCCTGTGCCTTGAGTCACACGACGTTCACATTGCGGCTGTGATAGCATCCCCTTCTTAGCGATAGACGCTTGGCGGACTCATCTCCCGCTCATCGGCCAGGCGCCTGCCGGAGGCTCTCCGCATGGACGAGGCAAACGGCAGACCGGGACGCGTGGCCCATCCAACCGGCCACATGGATGCCATGAAAGGCTTCCCCGCGGCAGCTTTGTGCCTTTCCTGTTTCGTACGAGTCCATCCATTCACGCTGGCTGCTCGCCGAGTCCCCGCGAATTCGCCCCGGCAAGTCCGCCAGGTTCCCTCATTCCGTTCCGCGCGTAACACCCGATTTCGAGGAGAAACTTCATGAAAACCTATCAGGGAAGTGAGATCCGCAACGTAGCTGTAGTTGGGCATGCGCACAGCGGCAAAAGCACGCTGATTGCCGCTCTGCTGCATGCCGCCAAAATGACTCCGACCCAGGGCCGTGTCGAAGACGGCACGGCCGCAACCGCCTACGACGAAGAAGAGGTTTCGCGTCGCATCACCATGCAGAATGCAGTCGCTTTTGCCGAGTGGCAGGGCGTCAAAGTCAATCTCGTCGATACTCCCGGTTTTCATATGTTTTGTCACGAAGCCCGTGCCGCCTTGCTGCCGGTGGAGTGCGCCGCCGTTGTCGTCAATGCGCAAAACGGCGTAGAGGCCGTTACCGAACGCCTCTGGAAGTACGCTGAAGAGGCCGATGTGCCGCGCGTCGTGGTCGTCAATCAGATGGACCATCCCAAGGCCGGCGGCGGTGGTGGACTCAGTGCGCTGATCGACGGCGTGCACGACCGCTGGGGCCGCAATTGCGTGCCCGTCCAGTTGCCTATCTGCGATGCGCAGGGATTCCATGGCATTGTCGATCTGGTGACCATGGAAGCGTTCTACTATACCCCCGGCGGCGACGGGCACGGCAAAATAGGTGAGGCTCCCGCCAGCATGTTCGCTCAGGCCAAAGCCGCGCATGAGGCATTGGTCGAGGTAGTGGCCGAGGGCAAAGACGACCTGATGGAAGAGTTCTTCGCCCAGGGCACCATTCCCGAGCAGCATCTCATTACCGCGCTGCATGAAGCTATCCGCGAAGACCGCATCTTCCCCATGCTCTTCGTCAGCGGATTGGCCAACATTGCCACGGATCATCTGCTCGACTTTCTGAAAGTCTATGCGCCCACGCCGGTCGAGCGTGCCCCCTTCGCCGTGAAGGCGCCCATGCTGCAGGCCGTCGCGGCCAACGGCGCCGAGGCTGTGGCTGCCGGCGCAGGCATCGGTTTCCGCAATGTGGACGACCGGGAACCGGCGGCGCTGATGGTCTTCAAAACTATGACCGACCCCTTCGCCGGACGCATCACCTTCTTCAAAGTCGTGAGCGGCGTAGTCAAGAACGACGCGACTCTGGAGAACTACACCCGCCACACCCCGGAGCGTCTATCGCACCTGAGCATCATGCAGGGCCGCAAGGCGTTTGAAGTTGCGGAGTTGCACGCGGGCGATCTGGGCGCCGTCGCCAAGCTGCGCGACACCTTTACCGGCGATACCCTGGGCCAGAAAGGCGCCGATATCCAAATCGACCTGCTGCCGTTGCCTGAACCGGCCATGACTTACGCCATCGAGCCCAAGACCCGCGCCGATGAAGATAAGTTGGCTCCCGCCATCCACAAGCTGATGGAGGAGGACCTGCTCATTCGCTTTTTCCGCGATCCGCAGACAAACGAGTTCCTCATTGCCGGGGCCGGTCAGCCTCACATCGAGGCCATCGTGAGCCGGCTCAAAAAGCGTTACCACGCTGAAGTGACCCTCAAGTCTCCCAAGGTTCCCTACCGCGAAACCATTCGCGCTCGCGCCGAAGCGCAAGGCCGCCACAAAAAGCAGACAGGCGGCCATGGGCAGTTCGGCGACTGCAAAATCCGCATGGAGCCGCTGCCACGCGGCAGCGGTTTCCAGTTCGCCAACGAGATTTTCGGTGGAGCGATTCCGCGGCAATTCGTGCCGGCAGTCGAGAAGGGAATTGTCGAGTCGGCGATGCGCGGCTATCTGGCCGGCTACCCCGTCGTGGACTTTAAAGCGACGGTCTTCGACGGCAGTTATCACGATGTGGATTCGAACGAAATGTCGTTCAAGATGGCGGGCCGCCTCGCCTTTCGCAAATGTATGGAGCAGGCTAAGCCATGCCTCTTGGAACCGGTCATGAAGGTTGAGATCGAAGCCCCCGAGGAGTTCGCCGGCGCTTTGATGGGCGACCTCAACGGCCGTCGCGGCCGCGTGCACGGCATGGATTCCCGGGGCCGCGCCACCGTCATCAACGCCGAAGTTCCCATGGCCGAGATGCTTACCTATGGCACCAGCCTTACTTCGATGACGCAAGGCCGCGGCACTTATCGCATGGAGATGGATCACTACGATATCGTGCCGCAGATTGTGGCCGATAAAATCCTGGCCAACGCCAAGCGCCCGGCGGAGGAAGACGAAGAATAGGCGGCGCTTCCATCCCCATATAAGTCCGATGGATCTTGCGAAGCTCGATCACGAGTTTCGCAAGATCCATCAGGCTTTTTAAAGACGTTACAGACCGTTTTTGTGAAACCAATTGAACAATCACAGACCCTCAAATGGATGCGGATAGAGGTAAATTTCACATAATCGGATAGACTGGGAACATAGTCCTCTATTTACAGCAGCATATAAAAATCAAGAACGAATTGAGACTTTCAACTAACCTGGATTTTTGCGGATAGTAGTGTGAAATCACGCGGAATACGGGCTGTTTTGAAGTGATATGATCTTTAGTTTTTATAACATCAATAGATAATTCTTAAGTGAACTGTCAATACACCTTTTGTGTGTACCTTTCAGGCAACCCTTCGGCTATGTTGGAAACACATCCCCCGTAGTTGGGCTTAAGATGTTTCGCTGAGCCGGCAAGTTCCAGGCCAGTGCAGACCGTCTGTGCCCGAAGGAATCTGCTGTGCGCTTTCTATGCCTGCTGAACGAGTCTGCCCCGGTGTGTGAATCGCCCCGCGGCTTGCATGAACCTGTTACTTTGTCTGACCGGCGGCGGTCATCTCTCGTGCTCCTCATGGGCGCCGGCCTATTGGCCTTGACCGTATGCGGATGCGGCGCCACCGGGCTGGTAAGGGCTGCCTCGACGAACTCGTCCACTCCGACGCCCACGCCAACTCCGGCTCCGTCGGAGCCCGTTCCGACACCTACACCAGAGCCAGCACCAACTCCCACTCCTGCTCCCACGCAGGCTGCGACCGGAACCCAGTTAGTCTTTAGCACGCAGCCGAGTAACACAGTTGCCGGCGCGCTCATATCCCCTGCGATTCGCGTGTCGATTCTCGATTCCACCGGCGCGCCCGTAACCACCGCCACCAATCAAATCACCCTGGCCCTCGCGGCTGCGCGCGGCAATGGCCAGCTTTCAGGCATCACCTCGGTGACCGCGGTCAATGGTGTCGCGACGTTCGACAACGTGGCCATCAGCGGAGAAGGCGAGGGATATGTGTTGAGCGTCTCTAGCAACGGCCTGTCTTCCGCAACCAGCGCAGCCTTCACCGTCGGTTCTTATGTAGCCCCGGAGCAGGCAGCCCAGGCGGATTCCTTTGTAAACTCCGTCGGAGTTGTAACTCACATGAGTTATACCGACACGCCTTATTACACCGCGTGGCCCCAGGTACTGACGGCCCTCAAGTCGCTCGGCGTTCGTCATATCCGGGACGGATTCTATAACTGGTCCCCGTCCTCTCCTTTTATCGCGGAGCACCAGGCCCTGGCCGCTTCGGGAATTACTTGTAACTATGTCGTGCCGTGGGATCAGACCACGACTCCGCAGATCCTCGAACAGTTTGCCTCCGAAGCGCAAGACATGGAAGCTTTGGAAGCGCCGAACGAGTGTGACGCCGATGGGAATTGCGGCGGGGGCGGCGAGACAGGAATCAGGAACGTGCTGGCGTTTCTCCCCACGCTCACGGCCGCGGGGCAGCAACTGAATGTACCCGTGATCGGACCCTCCTTCACGCAGCAATCTTCTTATGCGGCGGCCGGCAATATTGCGTCGGATATGACGTACAACAATCTGCACGTTTACTTTGGAGGTCGCAACCCCGGCAGCCAGGGATGGGGCGATCTCGATGCGGATGGCCGCGCTTACGGAAGCTTTAACTGGTGGCTCGATCAAGCCGCCCTCGACGCTCCAGGTGTTCCCAGCGAAATAACCGAGTCGGGATACATGGCCTATCCCACCACCAGCACGCCCTATACATTGCCGGAGAGTGTCGAAGCCTCGTATACGCCGCGCACCTTGCTGCTTGCCTTTCAGCATGGCGTCAAGCGCACGTTCCTGTATGAGTTGCTCGATGAAATCTCTTCGCCCGGCTATGGCTTGCTCAACGGCGATTTCACTCCCAAGCCGGCGTTTACGGCAGTCAAGAATCTTTTATCCGTGCTGTCCGACCAGGGCGATTCCTTCTCTCCCGGAACGCTTTCCTATTCCCTCGAAGGCGGCGATGCTACGCTCAATCACCTCCTGCTGCAGAAGCGGGATGGATCGTTCTGGCTGGTTCTCTGGCTGGAGCAGAGCAGCTTCGATCCGGCATCGGACACGCCCGAACCCGTATCCGCCCAGGACGTGACACTGCAGCTTTATAACTCAAACTCTGCCGGGCATATCCTGCAATTCGACAAAAGTGGTAATGTAACCTCTACTCAAGTTACCGGCAACGGCTCCACTCTTTCCTTGGCAGTGAGCGACCAGGTGACGATCGTCCAGATCGCCGCCCAGCAATAGCACCAGGCCCAGCAATTAAGATCAGGCAGAATACGATCCCATCACCAAAAATGCCCGCTTCATTCTCAGAATGAACGGGCATTTTTGGTCGCCGTTGCGGTTCGCCGTTACGACGGAAAGAGGCTGTCGGAAAATGGAGTGACGGACGGTCGCCGCGGATGGCGATGAGTCGGCTCGGGGGCGGGCGTGGCCAGCAAACTGGCAATCTCCCGCAGTTCGGCACGCGCGCGATCTACTGCTGCGGCAACCACCTCTGTCCGAGGCGCGCTCTTGCGTGGAGCCGGAGTGCTAGGCAGCGGCAAAGAAGGCTGCTGTGGTTCCCGGTCGCGATGCACATGACCGAGAGCCTGGCGGGCGCCAGAAAGCGTATAGCCCTCGGCATGAACCAGGCGCTTGATTTCCAAAGCCAGTTCCACATCGCGCCGCCGATAAAGCCGCTGGCCGGTTCCACTTTTATTGGGCTTGAGCTGTGGAAACTGCGTCTCCCAAAAGCGCAGGACGTACGTCTCTACGTCGCAGATACGTGCCACATCGCCGATCTTGAAATAAAGGCGATCGGGAATCGTCGGCGAATCGGTTGCACGCTTTGGAGAAGGTTGGGCAGCCATCATAAACGTTAGAAACAATCCGCAACGTTGCAGGACGCTCCTCTACCGCAGTATAGGCTAGCTTTTGCACAATTTGTGAAGCAAAATGTGCATCGCTGTGCTGAATCCGCCGAAATCCCCACAAGAAAATCAAATCTGAAGCAGGGCGACCAGCCCAGCCAAGGGAGGCGACCCTGTTTCAGATCTGTCTTCGGAAAACGCAATCGCCTAGGACCCCTCGGGCACCGCGACAGAAGCACGAGCGGTCGAGTGACGCGGCGCAGCGCGCAGATATTGGGCCGGCCAACTGGTTGGCTCTTCAAGTGTCGCTGCTGCGTGCATCGGCCAGTAGGGATCGCGCAGCAACTCCCGGGCCAGCAATACCAGGTCGGCCTCGCCCTGGCCCACAATCGCGTCGGCCTGATGGGCATCGGTAATCATTCCCACTGCGGCTGTGGGAATATTCGCTTCGCGCCGGATCTTGGCCGCAAACTCAACCTGATAGCCGGGTCCAACAGGAATCTTGGCAGTGGCGGCCAGGCCGGCCGAAGACACATCGACCAGATCGACTCCGTGCTCGCGGAAGAGCCGTGCCAGTTGCACCGATTCCTCCACCGTCCAGCCGCCCTCCACCCAATCCGTGGCAGAAATGCGCACGAAGAGCGGCAGGTGAGCCGGCAACTCGCGCCGAACCGCGTCCACCACTTCCAGAATCAGGCGCGCGCGGTTCTCAAAGCTGCCGCCGTATGCATCGGTGCGGTGGTTCGAGAGCGGAGACAGAAACTCGTGAAGCAGGTAGCCATGGGCGCCATGAATTTCGACAAAATCGAAGCCCGCCGCGATGGCCCGGCGCGTTGCTGCCACAAAGCTCTCCACCACTGCGGCAATTCCCGCGAGGTCGAGCGCCTTGGGAACGGCATAGTCCGAAGAGAAGGCAATGGCGCTAGGCGCAACCGGCTCCCAGCCACCCTCTGCCGGTGACAGCAGCCGCTCCCCGGCAAAGGGCGCCGTCATGCTGCCCTTGCGCCCGGCATGGGCCAGTTGAATGCCCGCGCGCGTTCCCTGCGAGTGGATGAACTGAACGATTTCGGCCAGCTTGGGAATATGCTCGTCCTTCCAGATGCCGAGATCGCCAATGGAAATGCGGCCCTTCGGCACCACGGCCGAGGCCTCCACGATAATCAGTCCGGCGCCGCCTTGTGCGCGGCTGCCCAGGTGTACCAAGTGCCAATCCGTGGCAAAACCGTCCTGGCACGAATATTGGCACATGGGCGAAACTCCGATGCGATTGGCAAATTCGACAGAGCGAAGCTGCAGTGGCGTAAAAAGAGGGTGGCTCATAAAGATGGCCTTCATTTCTAGGCCTGAAATTGGATTGGTGGCCTGCTTGAATGGATGTTTGTGGAACGAATGGGTTGCAAGACAGCCGATTGGTAGCCCGTTTCCAGGGGATCAAAGGCGTCGGTGGTCTGGGCAATCAAGCGTCTTTTGTCCGATCAACCGTCTTCCGTCCGCAATGGCTACGCCCGACATTTCGCTCTCGCCCTCGGTGCATCCGATCGAGACGTAAAGGAGGATTCCTCGAATGTTACGTATGGCTTTATACGCCGTTGGAATTTCTGCTGCCGTTGCAGCCTGCCTAGCTTACCAGGATCGAAAAAGGGCATTGCGCCCTGTACCGGTAAAAGAAGCCGCAGCCAAGCTGCAAGAAGCCTGGGCCGATCACCACACGCGAGCCTAGCGCAACGGCCCGCTGCTTTGCACCAAGCCTTGATACTCAAAAACGAAAGATAATTGAACCGGTGTTATTCCAAGCCCAGGTCTTAATCGAGACCTGGAATACCCGGCTATGCTACAAGAACGCGGGCGCGTGACCGGCCACGTGGACTGGCTTCCACTGTAATCTTGATGTCCTGCCCAAATGCCAGAAGAAAACGCATCAGTCGTTCCAAAGAAAAACCGGCCAGACGTCCGCGAATCAGAAGGGAAACCTTCGGTTGATCCACTCCCAATAATCTCGCTGCCTGGGCCTGGGTAAGTCCTCGCTCTCTAATCAGCACAGTAATTTTATGGGCCAATTCGGCTTTGGCAAGTGCTTCCTCCGGATTAGGCACACCCAGATCGGCAAATACATTGCCACTGCTGATGGTGTAATCCCGCTCGCTCTTAGGCATGGCTACTTCTCCAACTCCCCGTCGATTTCTATTGCACGCTGCAAGCGCTGCCTCACAAGCTTGATTTCGATCCTAGGTGTGGCAATTCCGCGCTTTGATTTCTTCTGAAATGCGTGCAAGACATACACAGCTCTTTTCAGTTTCACGGTATATACGGTACGGAACGTGTTGCTGTCATGGTCAGATACAACTTCTAGGACTCCGGGCATAACGTTCGTCAGAGATTTCGCATCTACGTGTTTGCCACCCATTTGTGCCTGATAGAGGGCAAACCCCACATGACGCTGGACAGATGTTGGAAACTCCGACAATACGCGACGCGAGTCGCCTACGAAGATCAGTTGTTTCACGCAGAACCTTTGTTCTTCTTAAATATACTAGAATTAGCATAATAGGTCAAGGGAATGAACAGATTTAGGCTCTTCCTGCGTACTTCCAACGCAAATACAAAGGCAGTATTTCAGCGAGTGCTATTCGAGACTTTTGAGTCGCTAGCAGGATGGTTGAAGAAGTAAGTATTAACGCAGAATGGTTTAGCAAGATCTAACTTTTTCGGGGCTACTATCACGGCATATACAATGAATCTCGCCAAGCACAGATGCCAGAACCTTTGTTCTGGCATCTGTGCTTGGTGGGGCTTATGCCTTGGCCAACACCCCGCCGCCAAGCCGCTCGGCGACTAACTCATGGGCATGGGCGAAAAACTCATCTCTGCTGAGTTTGCCGCCATCCACATCGGCCAGGATAGCCTTTTGGGCAATGTATTCCTTGTTCACAATGCCGGCCTTCGATTGCAGCATTCTCCAGGCCTTGCGGCGCTCTACGCAAAACAGCACCAACTGTCGGGAGAGGGCGCGATACTCGGTTTTGCCGTTCTCCTCATACTGGATGTAGACGCCAAAGTCGGGAATGAAGGCGCGATGCTCAGCGTGCAGGTAGCGGCGGTAAACCACGTCCTGCTGCGTGATGCGCACCAGCATGTTATCGAGTGGAATAAGTTTGTCGGCAGCCTCCGCCTTCACCTTGCGCAGATGGTTGCGGAACCGCGCCTCCGTCGTGCACCAGTGAGCCACGGTGTAGCGCGTAATCTCGCCGCTGACCTTGTTCTTCGTCTCATACCAGTCGAGATCGATGGACGGGTTGCCCTTGAGGTCGAGAGCCTCCTGATAGGTTTCGCCAAGGCGCGGGTTGAAGACAAACTCCGGCACACCGCGCGAATCGCGGGCGCGCTGAGCCTGGTGCAGCGCCATATCGTCGGCGACACCGTGCTCCGGCTGGCAGGTCGTAAACGCCTGCAGGAACATGGTGCCGCGATACTCCAGGCCATCGAGAATCGCCCGGTAAAGCTTGGGCGCGTTGGCCATTGAAACCTGGGCCACGAACGGCGAACCGTGCCCGGCCAAAAAGGTTTCAGCCACCGTCTTCTTCTCCGTATTCTTGCCCTGCGTAGCGGACCCGAAAACGTTCATGTCGTTGCCGCCAAGCATCGGGGTCGAGTCGGAGTTCTGTCCGCCCGTGTTGGAGTAGACCTGCGTGTCGAGCATCAACGCCTTCACGTTGGGCCGATTCTGCAGGATCACCTTCGACATATTCTGGTAGCCGATATCGCCCATGCCGCCATCGCCGCCGACCACCCAAACCTTGGGCAGCTCGACAATCTCCTGGTCGGTCATCAGCGCATCGGTAAAGTGCGACAGCTCGTAGTATTCACGCTCCGACAGAACGCTGGTTTCGCGCGTCAGCAGGATATCCGCCAGCCGCTCGGGAATCACCGAACGCCGTGCGTGATCCACGATAAAGCTCTCGCCCATGAGCCAGCCCACCGTGATGCCATCCTGGAACAGCGAGTTCATCCATGGATAGGGATGCGGGTTGTTCGGTGTCGTCGAGCCGTAGACCGTGTTGCAGCCGGTGTGCGCGGCCATGGCCATGACGCTCATGCCGTTAGCCAGCCGGCCGTCCACAGGTTGCAGGCTCTTGTGGTTAAAGGCTTCCGTCAGCAGCACTGCTGCGATGGCCTCGATGAGTTGCGCGTCTGTGATCGCGCCGTGCTCGGCCTCGTAAGCTGCAATGCGCGCCTTGGTGTCCTTGTCGTCTTCACCACCGAGGCCTAGAACCAGATGAGCGATAGCCTGACGCAGTAGCGCATACTCGGCGGGATTGCCGGCCTGGATTGCAGCCAGACGAGCCACTCCGGTCTTTTCCAACTCGCCGGCCTTGGCCACAAAGCGGTCGCTCTTCGCGTGGAAGACGGGCCGCATATAAGCTTCGGTGACGGCGGCAATCGAACGCAGCACGCTCTTTTCGCCGCAGCCCGCGCAGGCTCCGTCGCCGGAGACCAGCGCGTCATAGTTGGTCCGCACCATCAGCATGTTACGCAGCGTGGCCGTCTTCGAGTCCGCCGGATTCGCCGCGTTGAACAGGCCAAGATACTTTTGCGACGTATCGGGCAGCAGATTCAAGAAGGCCGTGCCTGTCTCGTGCTCGGCATTGACCGTCTCTGTTTCGGCCACCATCCTGAGCGCATTGTGATCGCCGCAAGCCGTCACGCAGGCAGCGCATCCCTTGCAAAGATCGCTTACAAAGATGGAGAAGATTCCGCCGTCGCCGGGGCTCTTGCGCTCCGGCGACGAGAAGATGGCGTTCACTTTCTGATAAGCCATCGGCACCTTGGCGATGATGTCGAAAAACTGCTGCTTCGCCTCTGTTGAGAAGCCGTTCACCGACTCTGTAACTTCGCGCAGAATGGTTGGCAGCGGTGTGCCGGTCTTCATCTCGGCTAACATGCGCTGGCGTGTCTGCTTCTCGATTTCCGGCAGCGTCTGCAGCATCTTGATGCGTTCTGCCGGGTCGGCCACATAATGTGAAATCGCCGTCGAGAGCACGGTTGCCAAATCCTGCGACGTGTTAGGCAGCGCCGTGTCCGGGCACACTGAAATGCACTCCATGCATTGTGTGCAGTTCTCGGGAATGTAGAGCGGCGTCTCGCGGCGCGCTACATATTTTGAGGCCGTGTCGCCCGTTGCTGCGGCGATCACGCCCAACGCCGACAGCGGTGTAGAAGGCTGATCGTAACCGAAGTTGGCGCGGAACTCCGCATCGAACGCGGCGATGCTTGAGATCGGTGTGCGCGCAGCCTGGCCCGCAGGAGCAGGCGTTGAACGGCAGCCGCCCACAGCGCAGGAGCCAGCCTCGGCAAAGGCCGGAACCGTTTCGAGAATCGGCAGCAGAGCTTGGCCACGCAAGCTGGAGTGATCGGTAGCGGCGATGTCGCCGATCTTGATTTCCTTCACTTGGTCGTAGCCCTGCAGCATGACCTCCATGTTCGACTGCACCACCGCTTCGCCCAACTTGCCGAACTTCTTCACATACTGCTTGTGAACGACGTCGCGATACTGCTCCTGGGTAATGCCGAACTCCTGCAACAGATTGCTCACCGCGAAGAACGCGCCTAGAAAGGCATTGCCCTGCATACGCAGTTGCAGATCGGCGCGGTTCGTAGCCTTCTTCGCAATCTCAAAACCCGGCAGGGTAAAGACACGAATCTTCTTGTCGATGATCTGCTTGCGTGCCCATTGCGGCAGGTTTTCCCATGCGCGCTCGCCCTCTTCCTGCGACTCCCAAACCAGGCTGCCGCCCTCTTGAATGCCGTCCAGAGGATTGCAATGAGTAAATGCCTTGGGGTCGCAGCAAAGCACGACAGTTACATGACGCAAGTCGCAGTTGACGCGGATACGATCTTTCGCGGCCACCATAAAGTAACTGGTCGGCGCGCCTTTTTTCTCTGAGCCATATTTTGGATTGGCGCTGACATGGATCACTTCCTTGGGATTGCCAAGCTCGTCCACCAGGCCATCGCGCTCATACAGCAGATCGTTCAAATCACCAATAATGGCGCCCAGATTCTTGCCGGTCGTAATAGCGCCCCATCCACCGATTGAGTGGAAGCGCACCGCCACCGCGCCTTCGGGCAGCAGAGACGGTGTCTCGTCGCCGATCACGCTATAAGGGTGATCGATGCCCAGCACAAAGAAGCTGACGCCGTCCGAGGCGCGCTTGCCATCCTTGCGGGCGCGGTTGGCCGTGGCGTACTCATACGCGCCGATAATGTGCTCGGGGCGAAAGTCGCGCGAGCCCAGCCCGTACGTGCCGGAGTAGATGTGAGGAACCTCGTCCATCGCCAGCGCAGGCATGCCCTCGGCGGCCGGGTGACCCTCATACTGCACGGCTTTTGACAGCGCCGTGCGAATGTCGCGGCCCAACGGATTGTCGCCGGCCAGAGCCTCGTCCGTGCGCTCCAGAATGATCACGTTCTTCTTGCCCTTGAGCGCCTCAACCACGGCAGCCTCGGGGAAAGGACGAATCACGTTGATGTGCAGCGAGCCCACTTTCACGCCGCGCGTTTCGCGCAGATAATCGACCGCCGCCTCGATATTCTCGGCAGCCGAACCCAGCGAGACGAATACGGTGTCTGTGTCGTCGGTCTTGTATTTGGAAATCAGTCCGTAGTGGCGGCCTGTCAGCTCGGCAAACTTTTCATAGGCAGCTTCAAGGAACTTCAGAATCGGCTCGGCAAAGTTATTGCGCCGTGCCACGATGCCGTTCATGTAGTGTTCCTGGTTCTGCACCGGCCCCAGCAGGATGGGGTTGGTCAGATCCATCATCTTGGGAACCCGCCGGCGCGTCGGTCCACACAATGCGCGCTGCGCTTCGGTGGGGCACTCGATGATATCTTCCGGCGAACCGAGATACTCGCGGATCAGCTCCGACTCATGCTTATAAAAGGTCCTCTCCAGGTGGCTGGTCAGAAACCCGTCCATGATGTTCATGCCCGGCGTCAGGCTCAGTTCGGTGACGCGCCGCAAAATGAGCGCCTGGTCGGCGGCCTGCTGCGCGTCCTTGCCGAAGAGCATGATCCAGCCGGTATCGAGCGCGCCATAGATATCGTCGTGGCCGCAATGCACGTTGAGGGCATGTTTGGTCAGCGCGCGCGCACCTACTTCCAACACCATCGTGGAGCCTTTGCCCGGCGCGTGATAATACTGCTCGACGCCGTAGACGACGCCCTGGCCCGAGGTAAAGTTGACCACGCGCTTGCCGCACACCGAGTGGGCAATGGCGCCCCCCTGGGCCGCGTGTTCGCCTTCGGTTTCAATCGCGATGGTGTTATGTCCGAAGACGTTCAAGTGGCCTTCGGCGTAGGCCTGTTGGAAGAGCTCGCCGCCCTCGGTGGAAGGCGTAATCGGATAGAACACGCCGGCGTCGGCAATGCGCGTCTCGGTGTGGTACGAGACGAGCTGGTTTCCATTTGCGGTGACCCGAATCCCGGGATAACGAGCTGCAACCGTCATAGATCTCCCTCAGTGCGTCCAATTCCTAGCAATTTCTTTACGCCACGCGGCGGAACACCATTCTACGTATGGGGTTCCTGCCTCGCAACGGCTTCGCGTAAGCGGTTGATTTATAGCAGCTCCCCTATTAGCTGTAGGAGGAAACCGCGATGGCTGCGTGACGTTTTCCTCAAGAAAACACCGCCTCGCATGCCCTCCGGAACCCCACACAAAGAGGAGAACTGCTCGAACATTCCGGCGCTCGACCGTGGCGGAGTCCCGCCGCATCTGCCGTGCACTGTACGCCGTCGATGCTGAGGAAACCCTCCTCGGCAAACCGGCGCCGCGCTTCTCTTGCCATAGGCATCAGACCGCTTGTCGTAGCGATCTGGCCCAACGTCTTGTCAGTTCCATGCGAGGTTGAGAAGAGGGAACCCAAGGGGAGGGTGATCCGCTCAATCAGCCGTATATTTAGTATGCACCCGCAGCCGTGAGACGTGATCCCGGAATATGAGACAACAACTTCCATAACCTTGAGCCCGGTTTCCAAATGGCGTGAACTACAACGAAATACGGAAACGATGGGCAAGTTTTTCGAACTCCCTGCGTTGAATGGACGAAACAGATTCAGACCTAAAAAGGCCAGCCGATTGAGGCTGGCCTTTTTAGGTCGATAGCGGTTTCGATTCTAGAGCTTCAGCGAAGCGGCGCGAGGCGAAACGCCGCTCAACTCCGCAGCACGCGCTTCTGCGTAAGCAGCGGCGCCCAGCACAGCGGCGCGGCTCTCCAGAATGACGCGCACCGGCATGTTGATGAGCAACTGGCTTAGCCGGCCCTTGTCGGTGAAAGCCTTTAGGAACGTGCCGTCCTTGAGCTTATCGAGAATGCGGGGCGCAATGCCGCCGCCGATGTAGAGTCCGCCGACCGAGAGCACCTTCAGTGCCAGGTTGCCGGCCTCGGCTCCATAGGCTGAGACGAACATATCCAGCGTCTTCTCGCAGATCTCGCTTTTGGCCGCCAGCGCCAGTTCGGTGATCACCGCATTCGGGTCGCCGTTCGCCATGCGTTCCGCCAGCCAGCCCGGCTCCTCTACGCCGCGCACTTCGCGCAGAAACTCGTAGATGTTGGTCATGCCCATGCCGCTGACCACACGCTCAAAGCTGATGCGCCCGTTGTACTTCTGCTTGAGGTAGCGCAGCAGGTCGATCTCGTCTTCGTTGCGCGGAGCATAGTCCGCATGGCCGCCTTCTGAAGGGAAGGGGATATGGACGCGGCCGTTCCAGGTGAGAATGCCCTCGCCCAACCCGGTGCCGGCCGAGATCAGAGCGCGGTTGCCGATCTGGCTCACATCGCCTTCGCTCAGGGTGAACACCTGCTCCGAAGTCAGTTCGGCAATACCGTAGCCGTTGGCTTCCAGATCGTTGATGAGAAATACGTGCTCGATTCCCAGGTGGGTCGACAACTCGTGGCTGTCGAGCGTCCAGGGCAGATTGGTGAGGCGCAGACGGCCATTGCGTACCGGGCCCGGCACGCCGAAACAGGCCGCCGTCACCTTGTCCGCCGCCAGAAACTCCCGCACAATCTCTTCCAGGCCGGAATACTCCTTTGCCGGGAACCGCTCTTCGCGGGTATATTTCAGCTTTCCGTCAATAAAGTCGTATAGCGCCAGGTGTACCTTGGTGCCGCCTACGTCGCCCGCCAAAATCATCTTTCTTTCTCCAATACCCCGCAGCCTTCCCCATCTGTCGCGGGTAGAAGAGCAGCAGCAGCTTTATCCAAAATCAGAGTGAGTATACCGCTTGCGGGCCAAATCAGTTGACTGGGCAGCCGCTCCGGGTCATGCGGCCCGGTCAACACTTCCTTTAATACTGCAGCCTTGTCCGCTCCGCCGATCAGGAAAAATACAGAATTGGCATGGTTGATCACCGGCCAGGTCAGCGTAAGGCGCCAGGTATCCTTCTGCGGCACCTGGTTGGCAGTCACCAGGCGGCTCATCTCGTGAATAGCCTGGGTGTGAGGAAAGAGCGAAGCCGTATGGCCGTCGTCGCCCATGCCCAAGGCAATCAAATCGAATCGCGGACTCTCCGCGCCTTCCAGCCGAAAGCTGTTCCGAAGCTCCGATTCATAGCGCGAAGCGGCAACCTCCGGCTCCAGTTCCCCCTCCATGCGATGGATCTGGCTCGGCTTCAGCGGCACATGATCCAGCAGCGCCTCGCGCGTCATGCGAAAGTTGCTCTCCGCATGATCGGGAGGAACCGTCCGCTCATCGACCCAGTAGAGATCCAGATTGTCCCACGGCATCCGCGAGCGCCACGGCTGGTTGGCATCGGCCAGCAACTGGAATGCGGCCTTCGGCGTTGAGCCGCCGCTGATGGCGATGCGGGCCCGACCCCGCCCAGCCACTGCCTCGCCTGCCATTTCGACAAAGTACTGTGCCGCCCGCCGGGCGAGTGCCGCCGCGTCCGGCTCGACATAATACTTGATTCTGAGCTTTCTAGACATCCGGTTCGCTCCTCTGACTTCTACGTTACACGGGCAGCCGATCTACCGACCCGAACGTCAACAGCCCGATATGAAACGAATGAAAAATGAACTGATCTGGCAGAACTGGGGTTGATAAGACTGGAGTTGATGTCGATGGAAGATTGAAGAGTCTTGAGAGCCCCGTGCGCGCCGGCGGGCTCATACAGTGGATGCGTTGTCATGGCAAGCTGGTTCTATCTGCCCCGTCTTACCTGCCCTGTCTACCTGCCCAGATAAACGCGATACTGCTGCTCCAGAACGCCCGCCGAGCGGGCTAATGCCAGTTTCGATACGTTGTATTGGTAAAGGCTTTCCACCAGGCTGCTCTCCGCGGAGGCCAGCGTAGCCTGCGCTGTGACCAGTGGCAGGTTGTCATCCACACCCGCGGCCACGCGATCGGTTTCATCGCTCAACGCGCGGCTCGCCAACTCCACATTCGACCGTGCCACTTCGACCAGTTTTGCCGTCGCATCCACATCCAGCAGCGCCGAACGCACTTGCTGGTCGATGCGGCCGCGCAGGTCTTCCAGTTGCGCGTTCACTGCATTGAGCTGGGCCTGGGCCGCTTCCACATCACCGCGCAGTTTCGCCTCGCGGAAAATCGGAACCTGCAGAGTTCCCTGGGCCACAAACGTTCCGTGGGAGCCTGACCCGCTCACCTGCGTCACGCCGTAATTGCCGCTGAAACTCAGTGTGGGCAAGCGCTGGCTGCGATAGGCCGCGTGCACAGCCTTATACTCCGTCAACTGGTTTCTCAGCGTCTGATAGTCCTGGCGATTCTGGTAAGCCACTGCACGAAGTTCTTCAGGAGTTTGAGAGGCCAGTTCGCTGTAAGGCGCCGGGTCGGTGAGTGCAATCTTCTGGCCGGGATCGATGCCGATCTCCCGTTTGAGCAGGATCAGGTCCTTTTCCAGCGAGTTTTGGGCCGAGATCAAAGCCTGCTGCTGCGCCTGAAGCTGCACCCGCGCCCGCAACTCATCCAGGTTGGATGCAGTGCCCGCCTCGTGTTCGGCATGGGCCTGCGACAGCAGCACTTGGTCCGCCTGCTCCAAAGCCTTGGCGTTGTCCACTTCGCTGGAGGCGGCAATGGCGTGCAAATACGCCGTAGCCACCTGCTGCACAACCTCGCCCCGCGCCTGCATTTTGGAGAAATAAGCAGCCTTCTCCGCTGCGCCCGCAGCCTTCCATCCGGCGATCACCGGCCCCGAGAAGAGCATCTCGTCAAAATGGATCTGGCCCTCGGTCATATCGTCTTTGGTGATATACGAGAGCCCCGCGGGAATCTGCCCGCCCGGGAAAAAAGCGAGAAACTTGCCGATGACGCCCGGCCCAAAACCCAGGGCCGCCAGGTTGTGCTGGTAGAAGCCGGTATCGCCCGAAACCGTAATGGTGGGCAAAAACTCCTGCAGCGCCTCGTTCTTTTGTCCCTTGATGGACTTCTCGCCGTTCTCCGCCTCTTTGAGGCCGAGATTGGTCGCAAACCCGCGCCGCACGGCGTCGTCCAGCGAGAGCTTGACCGTCTCATCGGTAGCGGGATGCGCCGTGATGCTGCCGAAATAGGGATTGGCCGTCGAACTTGGATTGGCCGCTTGCGCCTGCAAAGGCACACCGGCGCAGGCCATAGATAGGATGGCGAGGCCCGGAATCGCCAAAAAAGCCGACACTCCCGCCCGCTGGAACGCAAAATGGTGCATTCGACTCACTAGCATCATTCTCTCAGATGATGCAAACCCGCGGGAAGGTTCCGTAGGTTGAGCAAGACTGATAAATAAAAGGTTGATCCGTTATCGGAAGAGGATTCGCATCTTGAAATAGCGCAGGAAGAGCCAACAGAAAAGGCTGCTGAACTGGCTCCAGGCGCAAACCGGCACGATGAACGATGCCGACACGGCCAGAAGCTGTCCAATACTTCAAGTTTCAATGGTCGGGACGGGCAGATTCGAACTGCCGACCCCTCGCACCCCAAGCGAGTGCTCTACCAGGCTGAGCCACGTCCCGACACGATCAAGCCGGCTCCGGGGGAGCCGGCTTTTGGGGTCTTGATCAGTTTACACCAGGACAGCCTGTCCGCGCTTTACACTGTCCTCCCGTCCGTTTCACCGCACTAGCTGGCAGGGGGAACGAATTCCGACGGCAGCGCCGAACCGGCGCCGAAAAAGAACTCTTCCATCTGTTCCACCAGAAACTGCTGCGCCTGGGGAGTCCATGGCTGCAGGCGATATTCGTTCAGCAGCATTTTCTGCCGGTCTACCCATTCAGCCCATGCTGCCTTTGAAACGTTCTTGTAGATCTTCTGGCCAAATTCCGAATCGAAGGGCGGTTCCTCCAACCCTTCCATCTCTTTCTTGTTGCGAACGCAAAAAACCATGTGCGCCATCGTTGTACTGTCTCCTCACCGATTTTCCATTGTATCGGATGCGGGGACACAGCCATTCGGCGCACCACGGCATCCAATTTGTCCGGTTGCAGAACTTCTTTTTGGACTTGCCTCTCCTGGCCCGTCCAGCCCGAATCTCGACCGCGGTTCACCACTGGAGGAACCATCATGTCCGATCTGATTGAGTCCCAGTCTGGCCTCTCCGACAATGCCGCCGGCGGAATCTCCTACCTCACCATCATTCCGGCAGTCATCTTTCTGCTGGTCGATCCCTTCCGAAGAAACTCCTTCGTCCGCTTCCATGCCTGGCAGTCGATCTTCTTCTTTGTCCTGATGTCGGCGGTCTACATCGTGCTGGGCGCCGTGCTCAGCGTGGTCCCCTTTACCGGCTTCCTCATCGGCGTCATGTGGCGTCTGCTTGACCTGGCGTTCTTCGTCGTGTGGCTCATCGTCCTGATCAACGCTTTCAACGGCAAACGCATCCGGCTCCCATTCGTCGGCGATCTGGCCGAGAGACAGGCAAACCGCTAACCGGCTCGGGCAGCGGCGGTCCGCACATGCTATCGCCGTTTTCCCTTTTTTCCGCCCGGCTTCTTCTTGCCTCTGGAGGGAACCGCCCGCGTATCTTTGCGCTTGCTCTTCTTGGCCTTGGGCGATTTGGCGGCCTTTTTCCCGGTCAGCGGAATTCCCTCTTCCACAATCGAGAACTGCAACTTCCGCTCCTGTGCCAGGATGCGGTCCAGAATCACCTGCACCCGGTCGCCCGCGCGGAAACGCCGTCCCCAGCGCTCGCCGATAATTTCGTGCGTATTCTCGCGCCACGTATAGCGGTCGTCCCGCAGCGAGTCGATCGGCACCAGCCCCTCGACAAACAGATCGGTCAACTCCACAAACAAACCGTACTTCGCAGGATTCAGCACCAGCGCGGCGAACTCCTCCCCCACGCGGTCTTCCATGAAGCGAACCTTTTTCCACTCCACCAGTTCGCGCTCGGCTTCGGCGGCGCGGCGCTCGGTCAGGCTGGTCTCCTCGGCAATCTGGGCAAGCTCGTCCTCGGGAATAGGCGGCTCCCCGCTGAAGCCTTCGCCCGCCGCCAGCCTCTTGGGCCGGTGAAGCACAATCCCCGCCAGCCCTTCATTGGGATGAGTCCAGGGCGAATCTTGCCGGCCCTCCTCGACCGCACCCTTGCCCTCCACCCCGGCGCGCAGCAGTGTTTTGGCAATGCGATGCACAATCAAGTCGGGGTAGCGGCGAATGGGCGAGGTAAAGTGCGTATAAGTCGGTGCGGCCAGCGCGAAGTGCCCTTCATTGATCTCGGAGTAGCGTGCCTGCCGCAGCGAACGCAGCATCAGGTAACTCAAAATCCGTTCTTCCGGCTTGCCTTCGATGCGTGCGGCTAACTTCTGATACATGCGCGGAGTCACCGGAATATCTTCCGCGACCTCGTGCTCGCGTGGATTGCGTCCGCTGCGGTGCGACTCTCTCCGGTCGCCGCGCGTCTGAATGCGTTTGACCGGCAGCGCTCCCAATCCCAGCGAGTAGCCGAACGCGGCAGCCTGCTCTTCGAACTGCACCACGCGGCGCGGCTCCGGCTTCTCGTGGATACGGTAGATCGACGGAACCCCCATGTCCTCAAGCCATGTGGCCACGCACTCATTGGCCGCCAGCATGAACTCTTCGATGAGGCGATTGGCCCAGGTCCGCTCCGACCGCGTCACTCCCTGCATCTGGCCTTGCTCGTCGAACTGGATGACAGGCTCGGGCAGATCGAAGTCGATGCTGCCGCGCTCATGCCGCCGCTTGTTCATCAGCCCCGCCAGCTTGCGCATCCGCTCGAAGTCGGCGGTAAGATGGGGATAACTCGCGCGTACTTCGGCATCCCCTTCGAGAATGGCGTGTACCTTCGTATAAGTCATCCGCGCAGCCGAGCGGATCACTCCTTCGACAATCTCATAACTCTGGATATGTCCGTCGGTGTCGAGTTGCAGAATGCAGCTAAGCACCAAGCGGTCTTCGTCCGGGCGAAGACTGCATATATCGGTTGAAAGCTCCTGCGGCAGCATGGGAATCGCACGGTCGGGAAAGTAAACGCTGGTCCCGCGCAGCCGTGCCTCCAGGTCAAGATCCGTTCCCGCCCGCACATACTCCGAAACATCGGCAATGTGCACCTGTAACTCGTACCCGCCCTCGTGCTCGGTCACCAGTACGGCGTCGTCGAAGTCGCGGGCCGTTTCGCCGTCGATCGTGACAATAGGCAGTCCGCGAAAATCGCGGCGCTTGTTCACTTCGTCCTGATCCAGATGCGCCACGCGGCGCGCTTCGGCCAATACGTTCTCGGGGAAGGCCCGCGGCAACTGGTGCTTGCGGATCATCATTTCCACGTCCACGCCAAAGTCGTCCGGGTCGCCCAGCACTTCGATCACGCGGCCAAAGGCAGGCTTGGTCGGCGTGGGCCAACTGGTGATCTCCACGTCGACGACCAATCCTTCCAGATCGTCGTATTCCGCGGCGGCCTTTGCCTCGCTGCCCAACACGCGGTGCGGCGTTGCCGGCTCGCTGGCCGGGGGCAGTTCCTGCCCGGCGGGAATGAGGATGGTCTGCGTCATCCGCTCATCGAACGGAACGACGCTGTGTCCTTGGGCGCGGTCCGACCGGGCATAGTGAAAGACGCCCACAACCGTGGGATTGCGCCGCTCCAACACCCGCGCGATGCGGCCCAGGCGGCGGCCGTCGGCTCGCGGCGGAGACATCTCCACCAACACCTGATCGCCTTGCATGGCGCCGTTGATCTCGTCCGGCGGAATAAAAATGTCTTCCTGCGGAGAAGAAGTGCGTTGGCCCGAGGGCTGGCGCGGGTTGGGCCGCACAAATCCATAGCCGTCGCGGTGCAGGTCGAGCCGCCCTGCGGCCAGGTTGTCGCGCGTGCCCTTTGCACTCGTAACGGTGCGCGGGATGCCCCACACTTCGCGGTCCACCTTGGCCAGTTGGCCCCGCGCCGTGATCCGGGCAAGTTGCTCCAGCAACAGGCGCCGCTCGCGTCCGCCGCCCAGCCCAAGCTCCCGTACAAGTTGTTTATATCCGGCCTTCTGACCGGTAGAACGTGCAATACGCGCGATCAGTTCACGATCGGTCATACGTCAAGACTACAGCGTGCATCCCGCACGCGAATGCACCGAATCCCCCTGCACGCTTGACAATCGGGCGCGTAGCTCTAATCCTGAATCGGTAGGAAAGGATGCAACCAACCGATATGTGGAAACCCCGCCCATCTGCAGCACCTGTACCCCGTGCAACTCCCGTTCCGGAGCCAGTTCGTTCCATACCTACGCCTCCGCCTGCTGAGCCTGTCACCCGCCCCCGCGCCGTGGCTGCGCCCATCGAACATGCAACCCTCGGTAAGGGCCTCGTCGTGAGGGGTGAAATCAGCGGCACGGACTCGCTCGTCATCGACGGCAGAGTCGAAGGCAGCATCAGCCTTCCCGGCGAACGCGTGATGATTGGCGTCAGCGGTCATGTCACCTCCGGCAAGTCGGCAGGTGCGGCTGCTTGCATTGCGGCCCGTGAGATTGTGGTCGTCGGCAAGGTCAACGGCAATATCGCAGCCTCCGACCGCGTCGAGATTCGTGCCGAGGGCAGCCTGAGCGGCGATGTGAGCACCGCCCGCATCAGCATTGCAGACGGCGCTCAATTCCGCGGCGGCATCGATATCCGCACTCCTGAAGCCAAGCCGGTCAACGGAACAGCGCCTGGGAATGGATCGGCAGCAAAGCAGACGCCTCCCGTTGAAGCGCCCAAGCCTCTCTAGATTATTTTTTATTCACCGACAGCCATTGCAAAAAGGGAAACCGGTCTGGGAATTATCCTCCGCCTGTTTCCCTTTCCGATGTTGACTCGCCTTGTTGGTATTCTGTGCACATACCGTCTCCAGCTTGTCCATTCGTGCTTGTTCCCTGTGCGAGAATCATTGCAGCGCGGTATTCCGTTGCGTCGCGGCCAAGGCACATATAGACACGTATAGACTCACGGGACACTGGCGCACGGAACAGCGGGCTAAACTGAGCATGTGGCAGACTTCACCATATGCAATCGCCCTGTCTGAACCGAATCCGGAAGCGGACAAGGAAAGGAATTATTGAGACCTATGTGGAAACCAAGCCAGTCCGAGCCCCCTACCAACACGCCAACCCCGGAACCGATGCGCTCTACCCCCCCCCCCCCCTCCCACGAATCCGTAGCTCGTGCCACCGTTCCCGCCGGCGATCAGGCCACCATCAGCAAGGGCTTGTTCGTGAAAGGTGAGATTACCGGTTCCGAGTCGCTCTTTATCGACGGCAAAGTCGAAGGCAGCATCAACCTGCCCGGTAACCGGGTGACCGTGGGCCGCAACGGCCAGGTCGGCGCCAGCATTTCTGCTCGCGAGATTGTGGTGTTGGGCAAGGTTCGTGGCAATGTTACCGCTACGGATCGCGTGGATATCCGCGCCGAAGGCGCCTTGACGGGCGACGTCGCCGCAGCCCGCATCAGCATTGAAGATGGCGCTTTCTTCAAGGGCGGCATCGATATTCGCAAGCCCGATGCCAAGTCCGCACCCGTCAATACAAATCACGAATCTGCCAAGCCGGTCCATTCGTAGCGGCAGCGTCCAACTTTAGATATTTGGATACGCGAAACCCCTTGTCCGCAAAAGACAAGGGGTTTTGTGTAACTGGAGTCGTGGCAGCCAGGATCTGCGCCGGAGCGGGCGGGTGCATTTCTACCCCAGTTTCAGTCTCTTCATCATGACCTTGGGCAATGCCGAGCCGGTTTTCTCCAGGACCCACTTTCCGATCACGGCCCACAGCAGCGTTCCGGCGATCAGGATTGCCAGGTCGAATAAGCGGCCTTGTGCTGGTAGATAGCGTCCCCACAGATGAGCGCCCGGCCACCCAAAGATTCCCCAAACCGCTGACCCGCCCACCACCGCGGCCAGCAGGCAGCGGCCCATTTCTGCATAGTCCAGGCTGGCCAGCGAAACCATGTGCCGCTGGTGCAGAAGCAGCGCAATCGTCCCGGTTTGCAGCGCGATGCCGATGTTAGAAGCAACCGCCAGCCCCATCGCTCCATACCAGTGAAAGAGCACGGCGTAGATCGGCAGCGAAACCACGGTGACCGCCGTACCGGCGACCATGGGAACGAAGGTATTGCCCGCGGCATAGAACGCGCGTGCATAAATGGACTGGGCCGACCAGAGAAACATGGAGATGGAGAAGACGGCAAAATAGCCGGCGCATTCCCGCGCATCGGCCGCCGAGAAGCGGCCGCCCACAAACAGCAGGCTCACCAGCGGTTCGCCCAGTGCCGCCATGGCCGAGGCCGCCAGCAGCCCAAGGCAAGAGACCCGCGAAACCGAATCCGCCACACCCACCGCAAATTCATAGCGCTTCTGCTTGGCCCACAGACTGGCGAAAAAGGGCATGGATGCCGCCCCCGCCGCCTGCGCCAGCACCGCCATCGGAGCGGTAAAAAGCATCTTGGCATAGTTCATCAGTGAAACGCCGCCGCCGGTGTTCGATGCAAAGTGAACGATAAACCAACTGTCCGCCGTCACCAGCGACACTCCGGCCATCAACGGGAGCGACAACCGCACCCACTCGCGCAGCCCCTCGTCGCGCCAATCGAGCAAGGGCTTGTAGTGCGTACCGGCGCGCCGTGCAAAGACTGCATTCAGCAGGAACGGCCCGCAAAAGGCGCCCGCAAGCGTGCCGTACGCAAGCGAAGAGACGCCGATGTAGCGCACCAGCAACAGCCCACCCAGGATCGTGCCGAGGTTATAAATCAGCGGCGAGACTGCCTGCACATTGAACTGTTTACGTACCAGCAGCACCGCGCCAAAGACGCCGCCTGCAAAAAAGAACAACTGCGCCGGCAGCAGAATGCGCGTCAAATGCACGCAAAGTGCCATCCGCTGCGCGTCGAAGCCATTAAACCACCAGTGGATGTACCATGGCGCCGCAATCTCGGCGATTACGATGGCCCCGCCCAGCACCAGAAACATGGTGGTGAGAATGACCGAGAGCGAACGTTCGCCTTCCGCCTCCTTGCCGTTATCGCGATAGCGCGTGAGGATAGTGACGAACGTAATGGACGCCGCTCCGCCCACCAGGAAGTACGAAATCATTTCCGGCAGCACAAATGCGCCGTTGAGCGCATCGGCTTCAGGTCCCCGGCCAAACAGCCATGCGACATATTTCACCCGGACCAGGCCCATGATGCGCGACAAAAAGGTCGATGCCATCAACACGAGCGTAGCCGTGAAAGCCGTATGGGCGTGCGACGGGCGCAGCAGGTTTACGGCCCGTGTCCACCGCGACCGCGGCCGGGGTGCCGGAGAAGATTGAGTTTGGGGCGATTCTGCCACTAACGATGATTCTATCGGGATTATGCAGCAGGCAGGCATGTGACGCGGCGCGGGGGCATTACACTGTCAAGCAAGTAACCGCTCGCCAGAGCCAAGAAATGTCTAACGGGAGGGTCGTAATGCGCTCTATCTTGACGGCAGGCTTGGTGACAGCCGCGTTGTGCGGTGGCGACAGCATCGCTCAGGCGATCCACGGCCGGGATGGCATCAAGCTGCCTCCGCCACCCGCCGTCGCTGCCGTTCCCGTGAGCGACGATTACTTCGGAACCAGGATCGTCGACAATTACCGCTGGCTTGAGGACGCGAAAAGCAGCGAGACACGCGCCTTCATCGAGGCCCAGAATGCCTACACGGCGCGCTATCTGCAGCAGGCTCCTATACGGCTGCAAGCCGCGGACGATCTCGATGCCCTGGAGCACGTCTCGCTGTCGGGCGCTCCCGTTGAACGCAATGGCAACTACTTTTTTATGAAGCGGTTGGCGGGCGAAGATCAGGTTTCCATCTACATGCGCCGCGGCTGGACAGGAAAAGATGAGCGCCTGATCGATCCCGCCGCCCTCAGCCGCGATCCCAATACCTCGGTCGGTCTTGCCGATGTATCGCACGACGGCGCGTTGCTGGCATACGAGGTGCGGCAGGGTGGCGCGGACGAAACGACTGTGCGGGTCTTCAACGTCAAGACCGGCAAGACGCTCGAAGACGAACTGCCCGCGGGCCTCTACCGCTCGGTCGACTTCAGGCCCGACGGCACGGGATTGTTCTATGCGCGCGGCAACCGTGAGGGGACGCTCCTTTACGAACATCTGCTGGGCACGCGCATATCCCGCGACACGCTGCTTTTCGGCCATGAGTTTCGCGGCGAGCCGCTGGGCAACATCGACCTGTTTGGAGCCAGCGTCACCGACGATGGGCATTACTTGGTCGTCCAAATCAATCGCGGCGTTCCCGCCAAGCGTGTGGACATCGTATTCCGCGATCTGACCCGGCCGAATTCCCCTTTCGACATTCTGGTGTGGGGTTTGGAGTCGCGTTTTTCCGCCCTCTATGCCAAGGGCGCGTGGTACGTGAAGACGGATTACAAAGCGCCCAAGGGATGCATTCTCAAAGCCGACCCCGGCGTTCTGCCCGATGTTTGGAAGACCGTTGTGCCCGAGGGCTCCGATGTTCTGGAAGATGCCTCCATTGTCGGCGGCAAGTTGTACGTCAAACGGCTCAAGGATGTGAAGTCGGAGACCACCGCCTATACCCTGGACGGCAAACCGGCAGGCAATATCGATTACGACGGCATCGGTACGGCCTCCGCTCTCCGCGGCCGGCCCTCTGATCGCTACGGCTATTTCAGCTTCTCGTCTTTCATTGTGCCGCCTACCATCTACCGCATCGACACGGCGACCGGCAGGCGCGATATCTTCGCCCAATCCAAGGTCCCCTTCGAATCGGCACGGTACGAACTGAAGCAGGTGTTCTATAAGTCGAAGGATAGCACCCAGGTACCCATGTTTATCGCCGGCAAAAAAGGATTGAAGTGCGATGGTACCGAACGGCTGCTGATGACCGGCTACGGCGGTTTCAACCTGAGTATGACCCCGGCCTGGAATCCTGCATGGGCCTGGTGGCTCCAACAGGGCGGTTGGTTTGCCCTGCCTAACCTGCGCGGCGGCAGCGAATATGGCCGGCTCTGGCACGAGCAGGCCATGTTCGAGAAGAAGCAAAACGTCTTCGACGACTGGTTTGCCGCAGCCGAATACCTGATCGCCAACAAATATACCTCGCCTGCGCATTTTGCTATCAGCGGCCGGTCCAATGGTGGATTGTTGATGGGCGCTTCGATCACCCAGCGTTCCGACCTGTTTTCTGCTGTCTGGTGCGGCTATCCGCTGCTGGACATGCTCCGCTACCAGAGGTTTCCGCAAGGGCCGCAATGGACCACTGAATACGGCTCTGCGGACCATGAAAAGGACTTTTCCTACCTGCTGAAGTATTCGCCCTATCAGAACGTCAAGGCAGGAATCGCGTATCCGGCGGTGATGTTCTTCACCGGCGACAACGATACCCGGGTCAATCCGCTTCATGCCCGCAAGATGACGCCGCTGCTGCAGGCGGCTTCCTCCAGCGGGCGGCCCATCCTGCTTCACTACAGCCTGCAGGGCGGCCACAGCGCAGGCGTGTCGATCGAGCAGCAGATTCAGGACGATACCGATCAACTTACGTTTTTGTGGACGGAGTCGGGACAGTTAGGTAATCCCAAATGAGGTTACGGTAATTGGCAGTTGGGAACTTAAGGAGAATACCCCTACGTAACCTCATCTCCCCATCGTCCAGTCCGATAATTCCAATACGGATTCCGGGAACTCCTAGTTGCGGGAGTGCTACGACGGTGGAGCTAAGATGCCACGAGCAGTGGTCGAAACCGGCCAACCAGAGCAGCAGAGGGAAGCTGCTCGACTTGCAGCGCTTTTTTCTAGCGAGATTCTCGATACTGCCTCGGAACCCAGCTACGATGCCCTGACCCGCTTGACGGCGGAATATTTTCAAGCCGATATCGCCTTGTTGGGCTTTGTCGATGAGACCCGCATTTGGATGAAGTCCTACTGGGGCAGAGCCGTGCGCGAACTACCGCGCGGTAACTCCATCTTTGAGATGGTGCTTGCCCAGGACGGCCCGGTGGTGATTCCCGACATCTCGCTGGAGCATCAATTTAAAGGGCGAGCCACGCTTCTACGGCAGATTGGCATGACGTTTTTCGCCGGCGTTCCGGTGCGCTCCGCCAGCGGCAGAATCCTGGGAGTCCTGAGCATCTCTTGCCGGAAACCCCGTCCGGGCATGGATGCGGACGAGATCGGAATGTTCGAGAGCCTGGCTGGCATGGCAGCCAGCCAGCTTGAGTTGCACATGCTGCGTAAGAGCTTTACGACGCCGGGCGCCAAACTCGGATCGCGCAACTCTCAGGTTGAGAGGACGCCTCCGGAGACGGGTGCCTGGCCTCAGACCCGCGACCTGCGGCGCGCGCTGGACCAGCACGAATTTGTGCTCTATTACCAGCCGGAGGTCGACCTCTTCTCCCGCAAGATTGTCGGCCTCGAAGCGTTGATTCGCTGGCAGCATCCGGAGCGGGGACTGATCTCGCCGCTGGATTTCATTCCCAAAGCAGAAGAGAACGGCCTGATTCTGCCCATGGGCGATTGGGGACTGGCGGAGGCCTGCCGCCAGATCCAGACCTGGAGCAAAGAGGACCCGCGGCATGGGTCCTTGCGAGTCTGCGTCAACTTATCCGCGCGCCAGTTTTCCCGCGAAGGGCTGGCCGATCACGTCGAATCCCTGTTGGTGCAATGGGGGATTTCCAGCCGCCAGCTTGGCTTGGAGATGACCGAGTCCAGCCTGATTACCAATATGGATACGGCCCTGGAGGTGCTCAGCAGCCTGAGACGGCTGGGAATCTCCCTGTCGATGGACGACTTCGGAACCGGCTATAGTTCTCTCAGCAATCTGCACTCGTTTCCTTTCGATGTGCTCAAGGTCGACCGCTCCTTTGTGGGGCGCATGACCGAAGGGGAGCAGCCGCTGCAGATCGTGCGCACCATCGTCGAACTAGCGCGCGTGCTGGGCATGAACGTGGTCGCCGAGGGAATCGAAACTACCGAGCAATACGACCTGTTGCGGCGAATGGGCTGCCGGTATGGGCAGGGCTATCTCTTCGCTCCCCCCTTGTCGGCTGAGGCGGTCACACGGTTGCTGCGGCTCCCGGGGCGCATTCTGCCCCATCCTGAACTCTCCGAGGCCGTTGCCTGAATGTTTCAAACGCCGTAAATGCGGCGCATTTGTGGTTCCAGAGTGCGTTCCACTTTGGGAACGGCAATGTGCCGGTTCCCGATCTGCAACCGGTCTGCCCGAAACTCTGGAAAATTTCTCATGTGTCGGGCCCGCACGTAGACTATGCTGCAAGCCATGCAGCAATCGGCAACTACAGTCGCGGATCCCCCCATCCCCTCTAACTTTGCGGGCCTTCTTGCTGCGCTCGCAACACGCCCGGCAGCTTCCGCCAAGGAAGCAAAGGACGCGCCTATGCCCGCATGGACAGACGACGCCTTGGCAGACGACGTGGCGACTCTCAGTTATGAGCACGCCCTGCACACGCATGCCCGTTACCACTCCGCTGACGGCGATGAGGTCGTCCCGCAGGCAGCAACTTCCCGGCCGGTTTCCACAAAACTTCCGGCCGCGGGCAGCACCCCCCCCCCGTCTCCGAGCCCTTTTCCGAATCAGACGCCGCAGAAGCTGCCTCGGCCCTGTTGCGCTCGTTGTCAAAGCCGCTCGAACGGAACACAAAGTGCGCCAGCATTACGATCCGCATGAGTAAGGAAGAGTGCGATCAACTGCATCAACGCGCGGCGGAGGCCGGCCTTTCTGTTTCCGCATACCTGCGCTCCTGCACCTTTGAGGCAGAGAACCTTCGGGCGATGGTCAAAGAGACGATGGCCCAGTTGAGGGCAGCCACCGCTGCCTCGGCCGCAGCCAAAGCCCATGCGGGCGACAAACTGTCGGCATCAACCAAGCAGACTGCTTCTCTGCCGAGAAAGCGCTCTGGCGAACCCTGGTGGCCGCGGCTGTGGGCGCGCAGGCACCAGCATACCGCCGGCGCCTGATTTTCGGGGTCTGATCTAAATCCGTACCAAGCCCGATGAAGCGCTACTCCACTTCCAGCACCAGGCATTTCAGATATTCGGTCTCCGGCAGATTTATCACTACCGGGTGATCGGGAGAAGCACCGCGTCGTTCCAGCAGCCGCACGCGACGGTGTGTGTCGATTGCGGCCGAGGCTACGGCCTCTTCCAACTCGGCCCAACCCACATGATGGCTGCATGAGCAGGTCACCAACAGACCGCCCGGTCGCAGCATCTTGAGTGCCCGCAGGTTCAATTCCTTGTAGCCACGTAGCGCGCTCTCGACGGCACGCACCGATTTGGCGAATGCCGGCGGATCGAGGACGATGGTGTCGAAAGCCTCACCCGCGTCGGACCAGTCGCGCAGGATCTGGAAGGCGTCGCCTTCTACCCAGTCCACCTGCGCCTGTATACGGGCGCGGTTGGTTTCGAGATTGCGCTCTGCCACTTCAAGAGAGGAGCGGGAAGCATCGAGGCCCGTAACTTGCCGGCAAACCTCTGCCAGATGCAGGGCGAAACCGCCCTGATAGCAGCAAACATCCAGTGCCCGGCCGGTGGCGCCCAGTGTTTTCGCCCAGTCCCGGGCGGCGGCGTAATTGGCGCGCTGGTCGAGAAAGGCTCCCGTCTTCTGGCCGGAATTGGCGTCATAGTGGAACGTGAGGCCGTTCAGCATGAAGTCCGTGTCGGTGACCGGCGTGTCTGTGTCGGCCGTCCACAAGGGGGCAAGACTAGGCGCGGCCAGCCCTTCCAACTCGCGCATACGCGGGTCGGGCCGTTCCAGGATAGCTATCGGCGCCAACTCCTCACGCACAACGCGTACGCAGGTTGCGCGCACGGCTGCGGAATCCAAACCCTTGGCCAGAAACTGAAGAATGACCAGGTCGCCGTATCTGTCGGCAACCAGGCCGGGCAGATCGTCGGCTTCACTGAAGCACAACCGGCAGGCATTCGTGGCCTCATCGATCAGGTATTTCCGGCGAGAAATCGCAGTGCGCAGGCGGTCGGCCAGCAATGCCAGCCACGCGGGCTCATCGATTGCCTCGCGCGAAACCACACGTAGCGCAATCTGCGAAGACGGGCTATAGAGCGCAGTGCCGAGGAGGAGGCCGCGTTGGTCGGCTACGGGAAGGAGGGGGGGAGGGGGGGTGCTTTCACCGGCATTGATCGATTCAATGTCGGAGGCGTAGACCCAGAGATAACCTTCGCGCAGTCTGTCAGCCGCGCGGCGGTTGATGACAGCCCCGATGGCGCCGTAGGTCGACAGTCCTGTCTTGGGCGACGGCCCTGCCTTGGGGGGCAGAGTCTGTTTTGTGCGGCGTTGGACGGGCTCTTGAGACGGGCGAGGGCTATCGGGAATTCGTGCAAAAGGCGCCGCGGGCTTACGAGCCTTGGGCGCCTTCTGGTTCACATCGGGCTTAACTTTGTACGGCTTGGTCATGGCTTCCTTTGCCGGAAGCTCATGAGCCGCCGGCCATTACTTCACTTGCAGTGTTTCCAGGTAACGGCTCAGATTGCTGACCCTGAGCAACTTATCCTGGGGGTTAGACTGGTTCATCTTACCAAGGATTGGACCCCAGACAGGCATTTCAACCGATCCGTGAGATGGGATTTCTGCGCCAAACTGCAGCACAGTCACGATATGGGTGTCGGGGAATTTTCCATGGTTCAACTTGCTCAACTCGGTCAAGTCCACCGGTTGAGTCTTCAGCGCAGTCGCAACAGGCCCGCGGCCCTTGGCATCCACGCCATGGCAGGGGGCACAGTAGTTAGTGAACATCTGTTTGCCGCTCGTCGGCGTGGTCTTATTGACCGGGATGATCACCTTTCCCTTGGACTGATCTGCATAAGCCATGCTAACCGCAAGCATTGCGGCCATGGCGATAAGTGAGAGGCGTTTCAACATAACTTCCTCGGTTCTGGACCTCTAGTCCGAATGGGACTCTACTCCTTGTTTGTAGTGACCGGGCTGTGATGGCCGACACACCGTACAGGGCTTTCCAGCACCGACGATTCAATCAAGCGAAGGCTAGGATTCAATGGCATAAGCCGCATATCCAAGGGTGCAGATAGAATGCTCAACAGGCTTAGTCGAGTTCAAACCGGGACGGTTATAAATAGTCCTAATTCGGATTACTTCCGATTAAGTTTCATGGAAAGGTTCCGGGTTTAGAAGCTTTCTTATTCTTTCTATCATCGCGGTAATTCGTTCTCCTATCTTCGAAGATAAGTTGCAGAGATTCCACTTAGAAGGCTGGAGTAATTGCCTATATGACGGCTCAGGCAGTAACGGCGAAGCCCGCGGCAGGCGGGAGAACGGTCCGGAAAACCCCACTCCCAGCGGCTGCCGGGCTTTGATACGGCGTGAACGATTGCGGCCTATAATAAAGCATGGCAACCGTCCGGCAGACCATACCGGCTGATGTTCCACCCACTGCCCCTACCACTGCGGGGCAGACCCCGGTTGCCGTCCGCGCAGCGGACCAGGCACACGCAAATCAGCAGACCGAAACGCAGCGGCTCGAAACCCAGCGCTTGATCGACGAACGTTTCGAGAGGATGCTCAAGCTTGTCCACGCCAATCGGCCCACTGAGGATATTTCTCTCATTCGCAAGGCGTGGGAGTTCTGCGTTCAGCACCATGCGGGGCAGATGCGCGCCTCCGGCGAGCCCTACATCATCCATCCGCTTGAGGTAGCCGAGGTGCTGGCGGAGATGAAGATGGACGCGACAGCGATCTCCGCGGGCCTGTTGCACGATGCTGTCGAAGATACGCCCGCCACCAGCGAGGAGATCGAAGCCAAGTTCGGCGACCAGGTGGCCCACATTGTCGAAGGCGTCACCAAGATCGACAAAATCCAGTTTGCCAATCGCGAAGACCGGCAGGCTGAAAATGTACGCAAAATGCTGTTGGCCATGGTGTCGGATGTGCGCGTGGTGCTCATCAAGCTGGCCGACCGCCTGCACAACATGCGGACGCTGGAACACTTGAAGCCCGATCGTCAAGAGGCCATTGCCCGCGAAACCATGGACATCTATGCTCCCTTGGCGCACCGGCTGGGCATGGGCAAGGTGCGCGGCGAGTTGGAAGATCTGGCCTTCCGCTATACAGACCCGGTGAGCTATGAGCAGATGTCGGCGGCGGTCGAGGCGCGCCGGATCGAGGGCGAACAGTTTTTACGCGGGGTCGAAGACACGCTGACGGAGCAACTCCGCGAAAACAACATCGAGGCCCGCGTGGAGTGGCGCATCAAGCGGCTCTACTCCATTTATCAAAAGATCGAGCGGTCCAAGGTTTCCTTCGATCAGGTCTACGACTTTCTGGCGATCCGCATCATTACTGAGGATGTGGCGGCTTGTTACGCCGTCTTCGGCATGATTCATACGCTGTGGCGTCCGGTGCCAGGGCGCATCAAGGACTTTATCGCCATTCCCCGCGCCAACCGCTACCAATCGCTGCACACCACGGTGATCGGCGAGGGCGGCCACCAATTTGAAGTGCAGATCCGCACCGAAGAGATGCACCGCATTGCCGAAGAAGGCATTGCCGCGCACTGGAAGTACAAGGCCGGTGACGGTGCGGTCACGGCCCGCGACGAAGAGCGGCTGAATTGGATTCGGCAGCTTGTCGAGTGGCAGAAAGAGATGACCGATCCCAACGAGTTTCTCTCCAGCCTGAAGATGGACCTCTATCCGGACGAGGTTTACACCTTCACGCCCAAGGGGAAAGTCGTGGTGGTCCCAGCCGACGGCACGCCGGTAGATTTTGCTTACACCATCCACACGGAAGTCGGGCACACCTGCGTCGGCGCCAAGATCAACGGCCGCATGGTGCCGCTGCGCACCAAACTGCGTACCGGCGACATTGTCGAGATCGTGACCCAGAAGGACCACAAGCCCAGCCGCGACTGGCTGACCTTCGTTAAAAGTCCGCGCGCCCGCAACAAGATCAAGCACTGGCTCAATGAGGATCAGCGCCGCCGCGCCGTCGAGATTGGCCGCAAGCTGCTGGACCGCGAGGCACGCAAGTTCAAGGTCCCGATGAACCAGATCGACGATCAGGACTTGAGCCGCATTGCCAACGAATATGGCGTGGCCACCGCAGCCGATCTGCTGGCGACACTGGGCCAAGGCAAGCACTCCGCTCACCAGGTGCTCAGCAAGCTCGCTCCCGGGTTCGCCACCCCGGAGGCCGAGCCGGCAACCGAGGTCAAGCCGGGCACCCATGTGGAGCCGGCCATGTCCGAGGCGGTGCGCAAGTTGCACCTCACCGGGTCGGACTCGCTCCAGGTGGAAGGCCAGAACGATCTGCTGGTCTATCGCGCGCGATGTTGCAATCCCATTCGCGGCGAAGAGATTGTGGGATACGTCACCCGCGGCAAAGGCGTGGCCGTCCATGCGCGCAGTTGTCCGAATGTGCAGAATCTGCTCTACGAGAGTGACCGCCGCATCGCCGTCGAGTGGTCCCGCGTCGGCGATCAGCAGTCTGGGCGTTCGCAGCGCTACCCGGTCAAGATCACCGTTTTTTGCGATGACCGCGCGGGCATGTTGAAGGAACTGACGGCTGTCATCTCCGACGACAACACCAACATTCGCGGCGTCGATACGCGGCAGAGTGAAGACGGCGAAGCCATCGTCGAGTTCGTTGTCGAAGCCGAAGATCTGCACCATCTTAACCGGATGGTGCTCGGGCTACGCCGGGTCGGCGGCGTTCGAGCCGTGCAGCGCACGCAAAAACTCTAACCCAGAGACGCTTTCAGGGCGCGGCTATTTTGGTCTTATTGATCAGTTGGTGGGCGACTTCGGCGGGGCGAAGAGCGTGGCGTTGACCGGCTTGCTATGCAGAGGACTCGCATGACGCAGGCCGACGTGCAACCAACCGCACAATCCGTCTGGCTGAGCGTTCACACGAAAGACCGCTGTCGAAGGCGCCCGGCTCAGGTTTAAACCAATTCCAGATTTGCAGTGCTTTTGCTGCGGGCAATGAAGCCGTCTTTGCGCCAGGCGATGGAGAGCTTCTCACGTCCGAGCAGTTTGTGGATCTGGCTGCGCGCGTGATCGGACCAGGGGCCGGCATTGTCCAGCCGGACATAGGACTGCCAGTGGCGCAGGGCGGACCGGCGCTCGCCTTTGCGCTCGTAGGCCAAGGCGAGATTGTAGTGGGCATCGGCATAGCGAGGGGAGAGCGCGACGGCGCGACGGTAGGCCTCGATGGATTCCTCAGGCCGTTCCAGCTCGTCGAGGACGTTTCCAAGGTCAAAGAAGGCCAGCACGTAGCTGGGGTCGGCCTCGGTGGCATGGCGATAGAGTTCCTCGGCGCGGTCGTATTGGCGCAGGTGAAAATGAATGGTGCCGAGATTGATAGAGGCCGCCGCGTAGGTCGGGTCCAGTTTGAGAATCTGCTCGTAGAGCGCGATGGCACGATGCTTCTCGCCGGCCTCCTCGGCCTGCACGGCGGCCAGAAAGCGGTCTTGGACATGGTCTTGTGTGTCGCGCGGGCTGGCTACCTCTCCCGGGCGCCGCAACGGCGAGGGTTCGGACGTGGCGGAGGGATGGCCCATTCGCTCGAAACGCTCGAAGTCGAAGAGCAACTGGCGGCGGATGGGGTCGACAATGGCGCCGTGATGCCGGAAGGCGAGCCGCGCCCCGGTACGGACCAGGCAGGCCTCCAGCAAGGGGTTATCCATGCCGGAAACGGCCTTCATGGCGACGATGGAGTGGCGGATGGAGGCAGCCGGCACGTCCTCTTCGCGCAGGATACGAAGAGTCCGCAACTGGCCGAGGTCCTGGAATGTGTAGGTTTGCTGCTGGGGAATCAGCCCCGCTCGTTCCCACCCCTGCAACTGGCGAGAAGTGATCTGGAGGATGCGCAACACATCTTGACGGCTATAGCTGGTCACTCTTCAGTGCTCCCTTGGTGGTCCGGCTCGGCCTCGACTTCCTCATCCCGGTTTTCGTCACACCCGGCTCTTGGAACAGTTACTGAGAAACCGCTCTTGCTGCGATTATGCCAAGAGTATGCGTGGATAAGCAGACAAGAACTACCACCGCAACAAAAATTGAGTGGATAACTGGTACCTGACTTGGTACACAAGGGATTTAGGGGAGGGTTACCTGTGGAAAACAGGAGGAAAACCAGGAAGAACGCTTGAATTCTTGATCATGCCGAGGGGAGGAAACCGAGGTGGTAATAGACCGGAACTGGGGAGTACCCGGCCTATGAAAACACCGGGACTGTGAGAGCGCCGGGGACGTGCGGAATGAACTGGAGCCGACGGTCAGAGTCGAACTGACGACCTGCTGATTACGAATCAGCGGGTCGCAAAACCCGGACAGTAGTTCTACTGCGCTCCAGCCGAAGAAAACGGCTAATCTCATTTTCTTGGCTGCGACTGTGAATTACCTTACGCGCAAGCGTACCGGGCATGTCAAGAAAAAACTTACGCCAGCCACTTCAGGTGTTGCGGGTTTGGATACGTTTCGGCGGCTACCGGCTTGCGGGAAGGCCATGCACCGGCAACCTCCACCGCCCCGCGAACCCCGCCGCTGGCCAGCCCATCGCCCCACACCGACTCGCCCCAACCGCGTTTCGATGACATCGAGATTGCCTCATACCGCTGCTGCATCCGCTCGGTCATGTGGCCCGCAAAGGTCATAGCCACCCGCAGCGGAACGCCCGCCTCGGCCATCCGCGTGATCCCGGTATGGCGCAGATCGTAGATGCGCAGGAACGGCAGCCCGGCCGCCGTCCTCACCGCGTCCCAGCGCTTTTTCAGGCCGCTCTCACTCATTGGCCGTGACGGATCATAGTGCGTGCGCGACGACTGCAGCGGGAATAGGTAATGCGCGGGCCCCGTCGAGCCCAATTCTTTAGCTCGCGCGATCAGGCCTTCGAGCGCCCACATAGCATCTTCGGTGACCAGTGGAATAGCGCGCATACGATAGCGATTCTTGGCGCCGGCGCGAGGGATCTGAATGATGCGGTCGGCGAGCAGGATATCGCCGAGCCGCAAGGCGCGCATTTCGTTGGTGCCGGCCGTGGTCTGCAGGGCCACGATTGCGTACTGGTAGATGAGCCGCCACTCTTCACGGCTCGCGGCGACGTGCAGAAAGCGGTGCTGTTCCTCTGGAGTCATGGCGCGGATAATATCATTCTCCACCGGTTGCAACCGCTCAAAATGCTTCTCCTGGTCCTCGCCCCACAACTTGGCTCCGCGCAAGATGCGGATCAGCAACGAAATCTCTTTGCGGATGCAATTCGCGCCGGCGGTATGTGCCCAGTTGCCGGCATCCTGATCGCACAGGGCACGCGCGGTTTGATACTCCATCAGATGGCCAGGATGGATCTGCTCAAGCCGCAATGCACCGAAGAATTTCTCCAGCGCCTTTGCGCAGACGCGATAGTCGCGCTCCGTCTTCTTGGCGATGTACCTAGCGTCCGTGCGACGCCCGTTGGTCTCGATTGTGCGATGAGACATCCAAACTGCAAATGCGTCTGAAAACAGCAATTCTCCCGACAGCGCCTGATAGAGCACTTGATGAGCCTGCGCACACGCAGGGCAATCGATATGGCCAGGCGTGTGCTTTCCTGGGTGGATTCGGATTTGCTGATCTGGATTATAGGCACTCACGACATCTCTCCCTCTGCAACCTTTCAGGGATTGACCGGCACGCCAATAGATGTCTGGTGACTGTTGGCTGACTATCGCATCGAGAGCCAAACGCTCGACTACGATCTAAGCATGGCCCCAACCAAGCAGATGACGCTCAGGCTCAGCAACATACAGCGTAGCCAACTCAAAAGGCTGGCGGAAAAGCTGCAGATTGACCAGGCCAACGTTCTGCGCCTCGCCCTCACCCGGCTTGCCGAGCAGGAAGGCATTCTACTCACCGAAAAGCGACAATCCAACTAGCGGTTAAGTCCATCCCCGTAGGTGGTTTATATCGCCTTTCCGTATTCGATTGCAAGACAATCAAATACACTTTCGTCATGCTTTGACGTTTTATAGCGGAAAGCCTACAATTCGCGCATGAGCTCCACCGAAAAGAATAAAGCCGCAAAGTCCAGCGGCGCGGCCCATGCTAAGACGGTTTCAGTTTCGTTGCGAGTGCGCCGCGACCACATCACCGAGCTGGACAAGATTGCAGAAGCCAAAGGCATCATGCGTTCGGCCGCGATCCAGATCGCGATTGCGGAGTTCATTGAACGAGGCGGCAAGTGAAAAATATTTCTCTTGAAATACTCGAAGCTTTAAAGAAACGTCCACTTTTCAAAAGCTTCAGCATAAAACTAAAAACAGAGCACTGGAACGAGAATGCAGAGTTAACATGTCCGATCTGTGGAACCGCAATTCTAAGATTCGGCAGCTTCCCGCCCGCGCTTCCAGAAGGACCGTATCTTTGCGCTTCCGGAGATCATCGATGGTATTTGACCGCCCATAGTAACCGCATGACGCTGGAGCCAGCCATTTGTTTTGAAGTAACGGTAAAGCTGACTGAGTATCCCGAATCAATCTTCATAACCGAAGCCTAAAACAGCGATCCGACCCCTTCGGGAACAAGGCTCTTAACCTTGGTCAGCGTGTGGCGATCTGGTCGAAAGTCTTCCGTGACTACATATCTGTCGCGTCCGGACGGCGACCAGACAAACGAGTTGCCGGCGCCGCGCCGCAGGGCCGCTGCCTCTTCATCTTTCGCGATCAGATCGAGCACATAAACCATCTGCTCGCGCGTAATGAAACGCATGTTATCGGCGACCCCCGCCTGCGGCCGCCGCAGAATCGATTCCACTAATTCCCGGGCTTTCATAAGACTCCTTCCTCCTGGATATAGGTTTCAAAGAGATTCACTGACACCGTGCCACCCCCTGGCGGGGGCCCAGCTCCGATGCTGGCCTCAATTTTGAGGCTCACGGTACTCAGGTCGGTACCGCTAGGAATCGCAAAGGTGTAGTCGGTCGAGCCCGCGCTCGACGTGATAGTGACCGGCGTCAACGCCGTTCCGCCAATCGATGGCGTAATGACGGCGTGCCACAAGGGAACCCCCGTTGGGCCGGTTACCGACGCAACAACATGCAAGGTCGCGGCTGCCGTGATTGCACCTGGCGGAAAGCCGCTCCAAACGCAAACGCCGCCCGCCGTATAGACCGTGTAGACTGGCGCCGAAGGGCCGCCACTTCCGGTTACCGCGCTCCACCACGAGCCCATCACGATCGCATAGGTGGTGACGTTGTTGTCATAAGCAGCCGCCGCATTGACGACAGAGGAACTGCCGACCACCGCGTAGGTCGATGGCGCATAGCGAGCCGTATAACTTTGAGTGACGATTGAGCCGATCAGGAAGTAACCGGCCCTGCCTTCAAAGTCACCCACATTCTGTGTTGCAATAGGCGCGATCGCTCCGCCCGCAAAAGTAGGATCGATGTAGTAAACGTAATACAACTGCGACTGATTCAGGCCGTTGATCTGGTTCGGCGTCGGCACACACGCTGCGCCATAAGTTGACGCTGTAAAGTTGCCGATCTG
>JAATGG010000131.1 GCA_015654835.1 Terriglobales bacterium | reverse complement strand
TGCCTGGACTACGTGCCGGAGATTGAAGTGGGCGACTATACCATCGTCCACGTAGGCTTTGCGCTCTCCAAAATCGACGAAGAGAGCGCCCGCGAGACGCTCGACGCCTTTCGTGCCATGGGAATGCTCGACGAGGAACTGGCCACGGAAGAAGAGGCCTTTGCCCGGGCTGCTGCAGCGCCCCAGTCGCCCTGTCCCGACGGAAGTTGTCCTGACGGAAGCTGTGCCGCGGAGCCCGCCACATTTGGGAGCGTCGGTGGCGCATGAAGTACCTCACTGAATTTCGCAACGGCGAGATCGCACAGCGAATGGCTCGGGAGATTCACCAGATCGCTACCCGCCCGTGGAAGATCATGGAGATCTGCGGCGGTCAGACCCACTCGATCATCCGCAACGGAATCGACCAGATGTTGCCGGCCGGCATCGAGATGGTCCACGGGCCGGGCTGCCCGGTGTGTGTCACGCCGCTCGGTCTGATCGATAAAGCTCTGGCTATCGCCGCCCAGCCGGGCGTGATTTTCTGCTCGTTCGGCGACATGCTGCGTGTCCCCGGCACCGACAGCGATCTGTTCCAGGTGAAAGGGCGCGGGGGCGATGTCCGGGTCGTCTACTCGCCGCTCGACGCCGTCGAGCTGGCCGTCAAAAATCCTGACCGGCAAGTGGTATTTTTCGGCGTAGGCTTTGAGACCACGGCCCCGGCCAATGCCATGAGCGTGCACTTGGCCAAGCGCAGGGGATTGAAAAACTTTTCGCTGCTGGTATCGCATGTGCTGGTGCCGCCGGCCATCGAGGCCATCATGGGTGCGCCCGGCAATCAGGTGCAGGCCTTTCTCGCCGCAGGGCATGTGTGCAGCGTCATGGGCTATTGGGAGTATCCTCCGCTCGCCGAAAAGTACCGGATTCCCATCATCGTCACGGGCTTCGAGCCGCTCGACCTGCTCGACGGCATCCGCCGGGCCGTGGTGCAGTTGGAAGCTGGCCGCCACGAGGTTGAAAACGCCTACGCCCGTATCGTCAGTTTCGAAGGCAACAAGCCCGCCCAAAAGCTGCTCAGTGAAGTTTTTGAAGTGACCGACCGTGCCTGGCGCGGCATCGGCGTGATCCCCAAAAGCGGTTGGCGGCTGAGCGCGGACTACCGAGAGTTCGACGCCGAAGAACGCTTCCACATCTCCGGCATTCATACCGAAGAGTCGCCGCTGTGCCGCGCCGGCGACGTGTTGCGCGGAGCCATCAAGCCCGCCGAATGCGCGGCCTTTGGCAAAGAGTGCACGCCGCGGCACCCGCTCGGGGCCACCATGGTTTCGAGCGAGGGCGCCTGCGCAGCCTATTACAACTATGGTCGGTTTATCTCGGCGGAAGAACTGGCCGGGGCTGGAGTCGCACGTGGCTGAGAACGTAATTTCGGGGGCCTTGGACTTTTCGAATTGGAGTTGCCCGCTGCCGTTGGCGGACTATCCCACCATCGTGATGGGCCATGGTGGCGGCGGCAAGCTGGGCAATGAACTGGTGGAGCACCTGTTTCTCCCCGCCTTCCGCAACCCGGCTCTTGAAAACCTGGGCGATGCGGCGGTTCTCGACGTAGCCGCCGGCAAACTGGCCATGAGCACCGACTCCTTCGTGGTGCAGCCCTTGTTCTTTCCAGGTGGATCGATTGGCGGCCTGGCGGTCAACGGCACCGTCAACGACCTCGCGGTTTCCGGCGCCGAGCCCAAGTTCCTGAGCGCCAGCTTCATTCTGGAAGAGGGATTTCCTCTGGCCCAGCTCGCGGCCATTGTCGCCGCCATGGCCGAGGCCGCAGCGGTGGCCGGCGTGCAGATTGTTACCGGCGACACCAAAGTGGTGGAGCGCGGGCACGGCGACGGCTGCTACATCAACACCGCCGGCATCGGTGTGCTGCGGCCGGGCATTACGGTCGGTCCGCATCGGGCCCAGCCGGGCGACGCGATTCTGGTTTCGGGCACCATCGGCGACCACGGCATGGCCATCATGAGCGTCCGCGAGGGCTTGGAGTTCGAGAGCCAGATTCGTTCCGATTGCGCGGCCCTGAACGGCCTGATTGCCGACGTACTGGCCGCGGTCGGCAGCGGTGTTCACGCCATGCGCGATCCTACGCGGGGCGGCCTCGCTTCCACGCTCAATGAGATTGCGCAGTCCTCCGGCGTCGGTGTGGCGATTGACGAGCCCAGCCTGCCGGTCCGGCTTGAGGTGCAGTCGGCCTGCGAACTGCTGGGGCTCGACCCCGTCTATGTTGCCAATGAGGGCAAGGCGGTGTTCTTCGTCGCGCCCGAAGCGGCTGAGCGGGTCCTCGAAGTCTTGCGCAGCCATCCGCTGGGCCGCGACGCCGCCCGCATCGGTCAGGTCACAGCCGAGCACCCACGGATGCTCGTGGCGCGCACCGCCATGGGCGCGAACCGGGTCATCGCGACGCAAATCGGGGAACAGCTTCCCCGCATCTGTTAGCCCCTTTCACTCCTCTTTCGAGGCGCAGCTATCCCTTTTCTTCCACCCGGTTTGCGGGGAATCGGGAGACGCTGCGCCACGGAATCGAAGGGGCGTCGGCACGAACTGTCCCATATCCATACATCTCCTGTGTCTGTCTCATTTTTGGACAGTTTGATTACGTCCGTGATTGATTCTTGAATAAATAGAAAAAATTTAGCTCAAGTTTTTCGATTCCTGTCGCTCCATCGAGCCGTCTCGGCAGTCTCCAGCCTGGTTGCATCGAGTTTGGGGCACCTCGTTCCGCATAGAGCAGCGAGAAAAGCGCAAATCTGCCCCTATTTATGTGCATATTTTGTACATTTGTGGCGATTTCGGGCACGTTCGTTACCTTCGTGATTGCTTTTTGAAGAAATGTGGAAAACTCCGCTAAAGTTTTCCGATTTTTGCCCGTAGATCGGACATCCCGCATAGTGAATCGACGCCATCTCCCGGCAACGGGGCCGCAAGTCCAATGAGATGTATCGTTTTAGGACACAATGGTCCGCAAATTTACCCGCCGCATCTGCTCCCAAAAAACTGAGCCCGAGAGCCCCTTTGTTGTGCGGATCAAGCGAAGCGGGCAAAAGCCTTCTCGGCCAGCGCGGGAAGACTGTCGGGAGCGTCCCCAAGAGAATGAGTGATTTCGAGAACCGTAGCCGGCGGAGTCGCCAAAGCCTTGAGACTCGCCACGGCTGCCGGCCAGTCGATGGTTCCATCGCCGGGCCACAGATGCTCGTCTTTGCTGCCGTGGTTGTCGTGCACATGCACCGAGGCAATGCGGGTATTGAGGGTGCTGATGGCCTCGCTGACCCCTACCGTGATGTGCGCATGGCCAAGATCGAGGCAGACGCCCACGTTCTTCAGGTGGCCGATCTCAAGAATATTGATCAGATGCTCGGGACTGGTGGGCTCGCTCACCAGGTTCTCCACCAGCAGGCGCACGCCCAGCGGGCTCGCAAACGCGCCCAGATGTTCCAGGGCCGTGAGCGAATATTCGACGGTGCGCGGCGACCAGCCATCTTCCCGTTCGCCCAGGTGGATGATCATGTTGCGGAAGGGAATATGCTCGGCGGCTTCGAGTGCGCGTTTGATCTCATCCATCGCGTTGATGCGCCGCGCTTTTTCCGGGTGAATCACGTTGACTGCCGGTGCGCCGGCGCGGCCCATCTCGCGGTCCGGATAGCGGGGCGCATGCATCGACCACGGCTTCAACGGATTGGAGGCGAACCACTCGCCCAGTTCCTGCATATGTTCCTGGCTGGCGTAGTCGAAATGCTGGCGCGCGGCAAAAATCTCGACAGCCTCTGCGCCAGACCGGGCCATCAGTTCCAGCAGCCCCGCGTGAAGGCGCTGGTTCAGAAACAGGTGTGTCGATAAGACTCGCAGCATCGTCAAGGGATCCCCCCACGCTGGCTTCGACTCTTCAACAAGCCAAACGCTACCCCTTATTGTTGCATTTTTGCAATAACTTACAGTAAACGGAATCTGCTTGAAATAGTGTGATTCATGGTACCGCCTAAAGAGTTGTAGCCCCGAAAGCTAGAGTCGGAAAAGCCAGCCCGGCCTCCCCAAAGCCAACTCAGTAACCGGCGGCCTTGCCGAACAAGCTGCGGTGGTCCTGGCCTCCCAGCAGTTCGCCGGTCTCGGGATCGACGGCAATGCATTCGCCGTTCGACCAGTGGCGATTTTCCAGCGCCACGGAGTAGCCCAAAGCGCGCAGCCCCGCCAGAGTCTCGGCGGCAAAACCGGGCTCCAGATACAGCTTGTCGGGCAGATATTGGTGGTGGAAACGGGGCGCATCGACCGCCTGCTGGATATTCAAGCCTCCCTCGGCCGCCGAAAGAAAAATGTTGGCCACGGTGGTGATGATCCGCGCCCCACCCGGCGAGCCCAGCACATAGCGCAGCTTGCCGTTTTCAAGCACGATGGTCGGCGTCATGGAACTCAGCGGGCGCTTGCCGGGAGCGATCGCATTGGCCGGTCCCTGGATAAGGCCGAACATATTCGGCACGCCCATCTTCGAGGCGAAATCGTCCATCTCGTCGTTGAGCAAAAAGCCCAGCGACCCCGCGCTCACCGCTGACCCGAAGCTGTTGTTGAGTGTCGTGGTCACAGAGACGGCGTCTCCCTGGGCATCGACTACCGAGTAATGCGTTGTGTCCTGTGACTCCGCGCGTTGCCCGGCGGTCGTCGGCGCGGGCGGCAAAAAGCCCACGGGCCGGTGCAGCGCGGCGCTCGGTGTGGCGGCGTCGGTGGCAATGCTGCTGCGCCACGCATCCGCATACGCCTTCGCCGTCAGTTCCGCCACTGGAATCCGGTTGTAGTCCGGGTCGCCCAGGTAGTCCGAGCGGTCCATATAAGCGCGGCGATAGGCTTCGACAAGCAGGTGCATCGACTCGGCGGAGCGGTCGCGCAGCTTGCCCAGGTCATAGCCTTCCAGAATATTGAGCGCGCTCACCAGCACCACCCCGCCCGAAGAGGGAGGCGGCGCGCTGATCACCGTGTAGTCGTGAAAGTGCCCAAAGATAGGCTTGCGCTCGACCACGGTATATTGAGCCAGGTCCTCGGCAGTCAGCAGCGAGCCGCCTTTGCTGAGCTGATCCACCAACTCATGGGCGAGCTTGCCGTGATAAAAATCTTCCGGATCGGCCGCAATGCGTTCCAGCGTGTGCGCCAGTTCGGGCTGCCGAAAGGTTTCCCCCGTCTTGTAGTAGCTGCCGTCCCGTTGAAAGAGCCGGCGCGATTCGGGAAAACGGGCGAGGTCGGGGCTGGTGAGTGCGTGGGCTTCTTCCGGGCTGAGTTGAAAGCCGTCGCTGGCCAGCCTGATCGCCGGAGCGATCACCCGCCTGAGTCCCAGCCTGCCATATTTGCGCTCGGCATAGACCAGCCCCGCAACCGATCCCGGCGTGGCGATGGAGCGGTAGCCCACCACGCTCGCCCCGGGAATCACCTTCCCCTGGGCGTCCTGATACATGGTCTCGGTGGCTTTGAGAGGCGCTTTCTCGCGGAAGTCGATAAAGGTGGATTCACCCCGGTGTGTGTGCAACAGCAAAAAGCCGCCTCCGCCCAGGTTGCCGGCGATAGGGTGCACGACGGCCAGGGCAAAACCGGTGGCCACGGCGGCATCCACCGCGTTGCCGCCTGCGCGCAGCATCTCAAGCCCTGCATCCGAGGCCAGATGGTGCACGCTGACTACCATGCCGTGCTGCGCCCGCACCGGATGCTCGTCCCGGTAGGGCAACGCGCTCATTGTGCCATCCTGCCCGGCCAGACCGGCCGTGCTTGCTGACAGGAACAATGCGGCGGCCAGGCTGGCCGCCAGGGCAGGGGGAAAATACCGTCGATTCATGGTTGTCGTCCAGCATAACCCGGAAACGCCCGGCTCACCATTCTGGAAGCAAAGCCTCTGACCCGGAACGCCCCTTCCAATCCCGCCCGGGCGCATCTTTATTGCAAAAGAGATTCAACCATGCGCAACTTTGCCGCAATTCCGGTGTCTATGCCACCGGAGAAATCTAAAACTGTGTACCGGGGACCACCCTGGGCACGAGGCCGACGCACGATATCAGCGACCTGAAACGTTTTGGATTCCCGCACTCCTTTTCCTGCCTAAGTAACCACGCACGTCTGCCCTGGCCGCGAATCCATCGCCCACAGCCAGAGGGGGAATCTGTGTCTCTGAACTTTCAACGTTCCAATTCACAAGGATGGCAATGAAGACAATGCTTGGACTCTCCCGCCTCAAACGGCTTGGGGTTTGCAGTTGGATGGCTATTGGCTTGCTGGTCGCAACTTGTTTTGTCGCGCGAACGCTGGGCGCGCAATCCGTGGCCCCTCGCATCTCCTCCGAGATCGTCAATTCGTCGCAAACGACGTTGAAGGGTTCCCTCCACCCGTTGGCGCAGCCCCAGTTTGACGCCGGGCGCTTGCCCGCGGATACCCGCCTCAACGGCATGAGCATCGTCTTCAACCGCACGCCCGCCCAACAGGCCGATCTGGACTCGCTGATCGCCGCCCAGCAGACCAAGGGGTCGCTCTACTATCACCAGTGGCTTACCCCCGACCAGTTCGCCGCCCGCTTCGGAATGGCGCCGTCGGATATCGAGAAGGTCGAGGGCTGGCTGCAGCAGCAGGGCTTCTCGATTGGCTCGGTCGCCCGCAGCCGCAACATGATTCGTTTCTCCGGCACCGCGCAGCAGGTGGAGTCGGCCTTCTCCACCCAGATGCACTCCTACAAAATCAACGGCGAACGGCATTTCGCGCCTTCCTCCGAATTGGCGTTGCCGTCCTCGTTGGCGCTTACCGTGCAGGCGGTTCGCAATCTCGACGACTTCCGTCCCAAGTCCCACCTTGTTTCAAGCAAGAGTGCTCGTCCCAGGCCTTCGTTTACCGGGGCGGGCAACAGCAGCCTCTTTTTTGCCCCCGGCGATATCTCGACTGTGTACGATATCCATCCTGCCTATAGCGCCGGCTTCAACGGCGCCGGGCAGTCGATCGCGATTGTCGGCCAGTCGGCCATCGTCCTTAGCGACATCGAGAACTTTCAAAAAGCCTCCGGGTTGACGGTGAAAGACCCGACGCTGGTGCCGGTGCCGAACACAGGCAGCGCCACTAGCGTCTCCACCGGCGACGAGTCCGAGTCCGATTTGGATCTGGAGTGGTCCGGCGCAATTGCTCCTGGAGCCACCATCAATTTCGTCTATGTCGGCAGCGATCAAAACGTCGGCGCCTTTGACGCGCTGGAGTACGCCATCGACGAAAAGATCTCCCCCATCATCAGTTCGAGCTACGGCACCTGCGAAGCCAACCTCGGCAATCAGACCCTTGAATCGATCTTTCAGCAGGCCGTCGCGCAGGGGCAAACCTTGATCGCCGCAGCCGGCGATGACGGCTCCACCGATTGCTTTGTCGGCACCACCAGCCAGGGGAATCTTCCGCTGTCCCAACAGGAAGCCCTCGCGGTCGATTACCCGGGCAGCAGCGTCTATGTCACCGGAATGGGCGGCACCGAGATTTCACAGGCCAATTCGGCGTACCTTACTGCCGGCTCGGCCTATTGGGAGTCCGCCAGCGGGTCGACAGACCAAGTCAGCAGCGCTCTGCAATATATTCCGGAAGTGGCGTGGAACGAGGATCAGGCCAACTGCGGCTTCTCTGACTGCCTGGCCTCGGGCGGTGGCGGTGCAAGTTCTCTCTTCACCAAGCCGACATGGCAGACCGGTGTAGCCGGCATTCCCGCCGACGGCAAACGTGACGTTCCGGATATCGCCCTGAATTCTTCCACGAGTCTGCCCGGCTATCTGTTCTGTTCGAGCGACAATGGATCGGGCAGCTTCTGGCAGCAGGGGCAGCAATCCAGTTGCACCAGCGGCTTTGAAGACAGTGCCAGCGGAGCCCTGACCGCTGCCGGCGGCACCAGTTTTGCCGCGCCCATCTTTTCCGGCATGGTCGCCATCCTCAACCAGATGGGGAACTACACCACCGGACAGGGGCTCATCAATCCCACGCTCTACAGCCTGGCTTCGAACGGCACCACGTATGCGTCCGCCTTCCACGACATCACCACCGGCAACAACGATTGCACCGCCGGATCGGCCTATTGCAGCGGCCCCATTGGTTTCTCGGCGGGTGCCGGTTACGACCAGGCTACTGGACTCGGCACCATCGACTTCTATAATTTGGCGACCGCATGGCCGGCCAACACCGGTACCGGCGGCGGGGGCGGCGTTCTGGTCGGCACCACGACCGCCGTCACCGCCTCCAGCACCACTCCGGCTGTCAATGCAACCGACACCTTCACCATCACGGTGGCTTCGGCGACCGGCACAACCGTGCCAACAGGCGACGTGACCATCGTCGTCGATGGCGGCACGCCGATTACGGGCAACGCACTCAGCGCCAACGGCACGTTTACCTATAGCACCGCGTTTACCACGGTGGGTGCCCACACGGTCGTGGCCCAATATTTGGGCGACGGACTCCATGCTGCCTCGACCGGCACGATTGCTGTGAATGTGCCGACGCCCGTTTCCGGCACCGGCACCTTTGCCTTGGCGGCCACCGGCATCACGGTTGCGCAAGGCAGCCAGGGAAGTTCGACCATTACGGTGACTCCTGCGGGCGGCTACACGGGCACGGTCGATCTGAGTTTCGACACATCGAACGACAACGCCCTGCAGAATCTCTGCTATGAGTTCACCAACATGGCAAGCAACGGAGACGGCACAGTGGCGGTCAGCGGAACGGCTGCGGTGACTACCCAACTGACGCTGGACGCCAATGCTTCGGACTGCGCAGGCACCGGCGCGGTCCGCGCGGGCATGAGGCGCTTGAGCGCGCTGCATCGCACTACCGCCAGAAATGGCGGAACCAATGGAGCCAATCCTGCCCCGGCGGCGATAGCCTTTGCAGGATTGCTGTTGGCCGGCTTCCTGGGCCGTTCCGCACGCAAGTTCCGCGGACTGGCTGCCTTGATCGCCTTGGCCGCTCTGGGCCTTGGCCTCTCGGCCTGCGGCAGCAGTATCAACAACACCCTTAGCAATCCATCCAAGGGTACGTACACGATCACGGTGACCGGCCAGGATGCCACCTCGGCCTCCATCCCCACCGCAACCACAACCTTCCAACTCGTGATTCAGTAAGCCTGCAATGCCAAAGGGTCGGATACCTGTTCAGGCGTCCGACCTTTTTCTATACAGAACAAGCAAGGCTCTAGAAAAATATCTCCGGGGAAACGTGAAACCGCTCACTCAGGCGGCGAATGTGCTCTTTGTTCAACTCTCTTTTGCCGCTCAGCACTTCGGAGACAATACTGCGCGTGCCGAAAACATCGACCAGATCCTTTTGCCGCAGGCCCTGCTGATCCATCAGGAACGCAATCGTCGCCAGGGGAGAGGATTGCGGCAGCCGGTACTGTTTCTCCTCATAGTCTTCGATCAGCAGAGTCAGCAGATCGGCAAGGTCGGCTTCCTCGGCGCTCCATGTGTCATGGCTCTGCTCAAGCTCATAGAGAGCTTCGATGTAGCCTTCGTTTTGCTCCTCCGACCTGACCACCCGCGGAGGAAACTTGGCGAGCAAGGCCGTATAGGCAGGGGTAACCGCAAGTGCGCTCATGATTTCCACCCTCCGTTGTCGTATTCGGCATGGGTAAGAACCTGCCGGATATACAGGCGGCCCGTCTTATAGTTCACTTCCGCAATGAGCCGAAACGTGTTTCCCTTGATGTTGAACACCGTATAGATCCCCGCTCTATCGGCAGAGGGAAATATCTTGCGGATGTCGTCGAGTGACCGCCACTCGGCTTTCTTTGCGATGCGATACCACGCATCGAGTGGAGCAGCGAGGTCCCCATGCTGTGCCGCCGCATCCAACAGTTTCTTTCTGCTAATGACGTGCACAGCAGCCTCTCTTGCGATCCTAGTTCGCACATTGCGAACTAGTCAAGAAGGAATTCGCATCTTGCGAACAAAGAATTCCGTCCCGATCTAGGAGGGGCCTGTTTGGCCGTCCTCTGGAGCCGCGCGATATCATCTCTCATGTCTCTTGCTCCCCACAAAGCCCCTTTTCGCGCCGCTTCCTGGCTCGCGTATCCCTTGCTTCTCTTGTTCTTGGGGGGACTGCAGCCCCAGCTTCGTGCCCAAAACCTGCATCCCTTCGTGCCTGCCGTCCTCACCTCCGCTCAGATTGTGGAGCAGATGCAGAACCACAACCTCGCCCGCGAAGAAGGCCTGAAGCATTACCAATCCCTGCGCCACTATCAGGTCGAATACAAAGGTTTTGCCGCCACCATCGGAGCCAGGATGGACGTCGAGGCCGACTATGATGCGGTGGCGGGCAAGAGCTTTCGCATCGTGTCCCAAAGTGGATCGAAAATGTTGTGCGACAAGGTGCTGAAGCGCTTGCTCGATAGCGAAAAGGATGCCGGGCAGGACCAGCGGGCAACTGCGCTGACGACGGCCAATTACAGCTTCAAGGTAGCGGGGATCGAGAGCGTCGCCGGGCGTCCGGCCTATCTCCTGCAGGTCGAGCCGCTGGTGGCGAATAAATATCTCTATCGAGGCAAAATCTGGGTCGACGCCGCGGACTTCGCGGTAGTTAAGATCGATGCGCAGCCCGCTAAAAATCCCTCCTTCTGGATCGCCCGGACGGAAATCCACCACATCTATGCGAAGACCGACGGTTTCTGGCTGCCCGAGCAGAATCGGAGCGAGACGAAAGTGCGCGTCGGCGGCACGGCCGTGCTCACCATCGACTATGGGACATACCGCGTGGTACCGGAGCCGGCGAACGCGGGCGGAGGCCTGTAGCTCCCGCCCAAGCTTCTACGGAAGCAGTTTGCGGATCGCGAACAGCGTAGCCGCGCCCATCAGCTTCTTGGGCCGGAAACGGTGGCCCCCAGCCGCGCCGTTGTGGCCGTTCCCGTTGTGCCCATTCCCGGTCTGGCCATTCGAGACCTCGTGACTGAAAGCCTCCTTGCCCGGCAGCTTCTGCTGCGCGCACGCGTCGCGGTAGTGCTGGACCAGCCGGCAGGTAGCCGCCTTCCAGCTATGATCGGTGGCCTGCGCCTGGGCATTTCGACCCATGGCCGACCGCTTCTCGGGAGACGCCAAAAGCTCCTGAATGGCGGCGATGGCCTGCGATTCCTCGTCGAACAGGAAGCCGCTGACGTCCTGCTCGATCAGCTCGGGAATGCCCCCGGCGCGGGCCGCAACCACCGGCAAGCCGCTGGACATGGCCTCCAGAATCACCAGGCCCAGCGTTTCGGTGCGCGACGGCATGACGAAAACGTCGGCGGAGGCATAGGCTGCGGCCAACTCTTCTCCGCGCAGAAAGCCGCCCATGTAGACCGGCAATCCCGCAAAATGCTGCTTGAGAGCCTTGTTGTGCGGCCCGTCGCCCACCAGCGCCAGCCGGGCGTTGGGGGTGCCCTGCAGAATGGGCTTCAGCCGCTCCACATCCTTCTCCGCCGACAGGCGGCCTACATACAAAAGCAGTGGGCACTCGGGATGGCCCTGCGTGAGGCGCGCCCGCATCTCCGCCGAACGCCGGCCCGGGTGAAAGCGGTCCGTATCCACGCCGCCGGGCCAAAGGCCGACGCGGCCGATGCCGTGTTCCTGCAACTGCTCCACCATGGCGGTCGAGGTGCACAGGTTCACCGTCGCACGGTTGTGGCGCAGACGCAGCAGAGGCCAGATGTAAGGTTCCAGAAACCCCAGCCCATAGTAGTGAAGATAGTTGGGCAGGTCCGTATGGTAAGAGACGACCAGCGGCAGATGTAAGGCTCCGCCATCTTTTCCCCCGCCATAATAGAGGGCTGCCACACCGAGCAGGGCGGGGTCCGCGACGTGAATCAGGTCGGGATGAAAATCGGCCATGGCTTTACGCATCGAGGCTCGCGGCAGCGACAGCCGCAGTTCCGGATAAAGAGCGAACGAACGGCCCTTCATGCCCACAATGCGCGAGTGCTCAAACTCCGCAAAACCCCCGTCCGGCGCAAAAACAAGAACTTCGTGGCCCAGGCTGCTCAGTTGGCGGACGGTTTCAGAGAGTGTAGTGACAATTCCGTCGATCTTCGGAATAAATGTTTCAGTAAAAAGCGCAATTCGCATGGACCGTCCCGGCTGTCTCTTCTTGCTGTAACGAGATTGCAACAAAGGGTATCACGGCGGTCGATGCTGCTGGCCGGGCGCTGAACATCGGCGATGGCCGGGGATGTGCGTGAAGGCCGCAAACACCCGTTCGCCCCGCCTCCTTCCGCTCTCCGGCAAAGATGCTTGCTGTGATACCGTTGCATTACGGCGTCCCTGAGCCGGCCGGGATTTTCCTGAGCCTGTGCCGAATGCCTGAGTGAAGGCACGAACGAGGGGCGGCGAGTGTATCGAACGAATGCCCCGACAGCCGGAATTGATATCGCCTTCAGTGCCCGCGAGCCCGGCTCCCACGCCTGGGGTTCCCTCTGGTTCTGAGAACGGGTCTTCCAGCGGATTGCTTCCTTTCGGAGACCCGCCCGCGGCTTCCGCTCAAGGCCCGCATCTAATCCCGCCGCGTATCCCCCGCTGGCTGGAGCGGTCCGAGCTGTTTCTGCGCGTGATGCTCCGGATGTACATCGGCTTGGCCATCTGCTATGCGCCGTGGTCCCATATGTTCTGGGACCAGAATCCTCTTTTTATGCATTTTCCCACGCTCGCCGTGTTCGCCGCCAACGGTGCCGTGCGAGGCGTAATCTCAGGGTTAGGTCTGTTGAATCTTTGGATTGCGTTACAGGACGCCATTCGGCACCGGGATGGGTAGGCTATGGACGAACAGGAAACAGTGAACAAGCAGAGAGCGGAGCAGGGAACAGAAAGCGCAGGGCAGAGTCATTCCAGCGCACAGCCCGCTCACAGTTCCGTCAACGGAATACCGGAGCCGCTGGACCGCGCCCCTCTGGCCTATGAGAACTCCAGCTTTTTAAATAGCGCCGACGGGCGGCTGATCCGGATCGTTGCCGAATATTGCGAGCCGCTGGCCCGCTTCCGCAAAGAGCAGATTCAAGACACCGTGGTCTTCTTCGGCTCGGCTCGCTTTCGCGACCGCGAAGAGACCGACCATGCATTGGAACTGCTGGACAACACAGGCTCGACCCAGCCGGCTCCCCGCGAGGAGCAGCCCGCCAGCATTCCGCAGATTGTGGAAGGCACCGCGACCGATCTGCAGCGCAAGCGCGCCGTGGCAGCCGTGGAAATGGCCCGGTTTTACGAGGATGCGCGCCGCCTTGCCCAACTGCTGACCCGCTGGGCCAAAGGCATTCCTTCGCGGCGGGCGCGGTTCGTCGTCACCTCCGGCGGCGGCCCCGGCATTATGGAGGCGGCCAACCGCGGAGCGCACGAGGCCGGCGGCAAGACTATCGGGCTGAATATCCGCCTGCCCTTCGAGCAGTCGCCCAACCCCTACGTCACCCCGTCTCTCAACTTCGAGTTCCACTACTTCTTCATGCGCAAGCTGTGGTTTGCCTACCTCGCCAAGGCGCTGGTCGTGTTTCCCGGCGGATTCGGCACGCTGGACGAGATGTTCGAGGTCCTGACCCTGCTGCAGACCCAAAAACTCGCCAAAAAGATCACCGTCATTATTTATGGCAGCGAATATTGGAAGAAGGTCTTCGACCTCGACGTTCTGGTCGATACCGGCGCCATCTCGCCCAAGGATATCGAACTGTTTCAGTTCGCCGACACCCCGGAAGAGGCATTCGAGATGCTGCGGCGCGGTCTGACCGAGAACCATCTCGCTTCCGAAGTGGCTGCGGGCAGGCTGCCCGAGAGCGGAACGCTCGAACCGGAGCTCATGGCCGGGTGGAATATCGAGGATTTCCTGGGCCCCGAAATCGCCGCTACCCGCAAATAACCGCTCTATCGGGGCAGCATTCGGAGAAATAAGCTGCCTGTGCCTCGGCGGCAACTGCGAATCCCCGCTCCGCCGGAACTTCGGGCGGCTTCCGTGATACGATGGCTCCACGTTCTCCAGGACGGGTTTGTCCGAGAATTTCTGCTTTTTCCCCCTTCAATTCCGGTCCTGGACCGTTATTGGGCAGATTTGTTGTGTAATTGAATTACCATTCGCACCATCTTAACCGTCCCTTTACGGTTGCCAATGGATACTAAGCACGAAAACCAGCCAGATCGCGGAAATCAAGGAGCAGAAATGGCCAGTTCGACCATCTCATACCTGTGGCGCGACAAGAATGCCTCCCAAGGCTTTCGCTCGGGCGTCTCGTTGCATAGCCATACCAACCAGTCCAAAGAAACCCTGGACTTCTTGGCGAATTTCGGCAATCAATATCCGCTGATGCGTCCCTTGCTTTCCCGGCTGGAGCGCCGCTCGGAGAACAATCATGGCGTGCGCGTGAACTATGCCGCCAGTTATTGGACTCCCCCCTTGACCCCCAAGCTGGCCTTCGATCTGGAAACCAGGCAGATCGAAAAGCTGGACGTGGCGCCCATGGTTTCCCTCTCCGATCACGACAATATCAAGGCGCCCATGCTGCTGCGCACCGTGCCCAGCGCGCGCCAAATCCCCGTTTCCGTCGAGTGGAGCGCCCCTTATGGCGTGCAGTCGTTCCACCTGGGAGTGCATAATCTGCCCAGCGCCAAGGCCCCCGAGTGGATGGAGACGCTGGAAAACTACACGGCGAACCCCAGCGACGAGCGGCTGACCGAGATCCTGGCGGAGCTGCATCGCGAACCCAATGTGCTGCTGGTCTTCAACCATCCGCTCTGGGACCTTTACCTGGTTGGCCGCGAGAGGCACGCGTTCCTGGTCAATGAATTCCTTCAGAAAAACGGCAATTACATGCACGCGCTGGAACTGAACGGTCTGCGCCACTGGGATGAGAATCGTGCCGTCCGCCGGCTGGCCGAAAAGTGGAACATGCTGCTGATTTCCGGTGGCGACCGCCACGGCGTAGAACCGAACGCCAACATCAACCTGACCAACGCCACCAGCTTTACCGAGTTTGTTCACGAAATCCGGCGGGAAAAGAAGAGCAACGTGCTCTTTATGCCCCAGTATGCCGAGCCGTGGAAGCATCGCATTCTGCAGTCCGCTATCGATGCGGTGCGCAACTATCCTGAGTTCCCGCAGGGCTCGCGCCGCTGGGACGAGCGCGTCTATCATCCCGACATCAATGGCGTAGACCGGCCGCTCAGCGAATTGTGGCCCGATGGCACGGCGCCCTTGCTGATGACCTGGGGCATCGCCTTGGTGCGGCTGATGGGCAGAGGGCCGGTATCGGGCGGCCTGCGCATTGCCTGGAGCGAGTCGGACGAACTGCGGCTGGCATTGGGTGAGCACGACGGATAAAAATGGAGGGCGGCCCGGACTTGTTGGTTCGCCGAAAGCCAGAACGAATCTTATGACAGCACGAATTCCGCGCGTAGCGTATTTTCCCGATTCGTTCCATGAAGTCAATGGAGTGGCGCACACCAGCCGGCATTTTGAGGCCTTTGCGCGGCGGCGAAACCTGCCCTTCCTCTGTGTACGCGCCGGGGACCGCGCCCAGGCCATCATGGAAGATGGCAATGTGTGGACGCTGGAGTTGCCCCGCGGCTTTCTCTCCTTTGCCCTCGAAAAAGACCTCCGCTTCGACCCCGCTTTTCTCCGCCACATTCCCCTGATCGGCGAGGTCCTTGACCGCTTTCAGCCGGACCTGCTGCACATTACCGGGCCTAGCGAAGTCGGCATGTTGGGGGCGGGCCTCGCTCATCACCTGGGACTTCCGCTGGCCGCCAGTTGGCATACCAATGTGCACGAGTACGCGGCGCGGCGCTCAAGCTGGTTTCTGCGCCTCCTGCCCAAGCGCCAGTCCGAGGCGACGGGCCAAAAAATCGAAGACCTGGCCATGGCCGCTGCTGCCAAGTTCTATTCGGTGGCCCGGGTGCTGTTTGCGCCCAATCCCGAGCTTTGCGCCCTGCTTGAGCGGACGACTGGCCGCCCCTGCCATCTGATGCCGCGCGGCGTCGATGCCAACCTGTTCCACCCCTCCAAACGCAAGCGCCGCCCCGAGGACCGCGACCATGTGCTGGGCTTTGTGGGCCGGCTTTCGGTCGAGAAAAACGTCGCCCTCCTGGTCCGTGTTCAGCAGGAGCTGGAGCAGATGGGCCACCGGAGCTTTCGCTTCCTGATTGTGGGCCATGGCGCGGAAGAGGACTGGCTGCGCGAGCATCTGCCGCGTGCCGAGTTCGCCGGAGTCCTGCGCGGCGAGGCGCTCTCCGAGGCCTACGCCAACATGGATCTGTTCGTTTTCCCCTCGCATACCGATACCTTCGGCAACGTCGTGCTTGAGGCGCAGGCCAGCGGAGTGCCTACTATCGTCACCCCCGACGGCGGCCCGCCCACCATCGTGCGCGACAAGCAAACTGGCCGCATTGTCCGAGACGATGGATTTGCCGCCGCCGTGGCCGAGGTGCTGGGAGATCCGGTCAAACATGCTGAGATGCGGCTGGCCGCGCGCGCCCATGCCCTCACGGCCAGTTGGGACTCGGTGTTTGAAGGCGTCTATGCGGCCTATGAGACGCTGGCTCCGGCAGCCCGGCAAGACGCCATCGCCGGCTAGAGCCGTTCACGAGCCAACCGGAATGCGCCGCCCCGTCCTCAGATCGAGGGCGAAAGGCGTTTCCTTATCGGTCATCAGGTCCCATCCCCGGCCGTGCAGCACACCTGCTTCGATGCCGGCAATCGTTACGCCTTCTGAAGACAGCTTCTCCGATTGCCATGCTTCTCCCTCGCGGCCCCATGCCTGAATGGCATGATGGCCGACGAACAACAGCAGGCCGCTGTGCAACGGTTCTTTCCCGCGCAGATCGTTGGCGACGATGGCGCGAACCTCCAGCACTGGCCGATAGCTGATCATGGTGAAGCGTTCCGGCGCTGTCGTGTCGATCAGGTAGGCATAGCCGCCGGAGACAGCGCAAATCCAGTCCGG
>JAATGG010000024.1 GCA_015654835.1 Terriglobales bacterium | reverse complement strand
CCCGGGCCACCCGCACCATCGTCAATCCGCCCATGTCTGCGGTCGATCTGCGGCATCTCCACGGCACATGGGACCCACAGTTAGGCGCCATGCCGCGCGTCGCCCTCGCCGACGGCTTCCATCTCGACGAAACCCTGCCCCTGCTGGCCGCCTGCAATCAGGCAGGAGCGGCCGTCTGCCTTGATGGCGGAAGCTGGAAACCGCGCACCGAAGAACTCGCCGGTCTGCTTACCGCCGCCATTTGCAGCGAGCGCTTCACCATCCCCGGCCAGCCCTGCACGCCCGACGCAACCATTGCCTGGTTCGCCGCGCGTGGCGTGCCCCACATCGCCGTCACCCGTGGCGCAAAATCCATTCTTGCTTCCGATCGCGGCCGTCGCTTCGAGATCGAAGTCCCGCCCATTGCCGCCGCCGACACCCTCGGTGCAGGCGACGTCTTGCATGGAGCCTTCTGCCACGCGTTCGCTCGCCAGCCAGACTTCGAATCGGCGCTACGCTGGGCTTCGAAAATCGCTACCCTCTCGTGCCAGTGCCTCGGCATTCAGGATTGGATCGCGCAAGCCTCCGCGACCGGTCTGCTGCTCGCTCGATAACCTGTTTCTCTCCTAAAATCTTCGGGCACAAACAGTGCGGCGCCGCTCTGGGAGCGACGCCTTCGGAAACCGATTGGGATCTGTAGGGAAAGTCCCCAACCCACTGAATTTTCTTGGTGCCATTTCCTTGTTGCGGTTTCGATTTTTTATAGCTGTTCTCCTATCACTGTAGAGGGAAACCGCGACTGTCGAGTGGCGTTTTCCTCAAGAAAACACCACCCTGCACTCCTCTGGAAATACCACTCAAATAGGAGAACTGCTCTAGTTGCTGCCCGCAGCCGCGCTCGTACGAGCGATATGAGAGATCGCTCTCATAAACCCCGCGGTCGATTTCGGCGCGCGAACCTTGCCCGCGAGAATGGCATGGAAAGACGGCGCCCTACCATAGATTGCATGTGTGGAATCTTCATCTTGCTGAATCACTGCGCCATCCAGCGTGATTCCTGCGAATGCCCCCTTCGAGCGCGAGTAAGTCAAAATCTCGGTATTCATCTTCCAATCGGTGCCAGCCGATGCGTGGCGACCCACAGGGCCAGCCGAAGCAGAGGCATCGCCGCCGACCTGGAACTTACTCGAAAGCAGGTGCTGCAAGCCATGGTCATTCATGATCAACATCACCAGGTCCACACCTTCGACACCAATCTGCAATCCCCAACTGCCTCCGCCGATCGAAACAAACGCGGGTGCGCTCCAACCCTCTGGCGTGCGGCAGGTAGCAACGCCGCGGCCGTGCTCGGCGCCGAATATAAATCCGCCTTTGACCAGGTGAGGAACGACGACGATGCACTTCGCCCCGTTTACTACTTCTTCGGGAATGCCTTTATCCGGAGTGTCGATCATGGCCTGCAGCGTTTCTGAAGACAGACGCAGACGCTCGATCGAGTCCTGGCGCCCTGAGGCGGCCAATAGATTTCCAGATGTGAGCGCAAAAGCGCCAGCCAATAACAGAGACATGATCTTCATGGATCTTCCTTATCGTGCAAGAAAGCTAAGAGAGAAAGAGCAGATGGGCTGACTTAGCTCAGACCCATGAGGGAGACGACAACCAAGCTCTTCTCCAAATTGATTATTTCAAGAGTGAATCACCGCGACTGAGCCAAATAGCTCACCTCAGTCGACCGGCGCCGAAAACTCCGGAGATAAAGACGCCTGTGCAACCAGGTTGCTCGTTACAGCAGCAAGCTCCGCCGCAAAAAGCATCGACAACTCCAGTTCTTCATCGCGCACCAGCGAAAGCGGACGCTGCTGGATCTGATACGGGCATAACACTACCCTGGCAACCACGAACCACGGATAGGTCGTTACTTGGATCTGCCCGATCTGCACGACATTGAGAGGGTTATTGACACGGCGAAGAGCCAGTCTAAGTGCGGAAGCTATCGCTGCTTCCTGCGTCTTTCCCGTGCCGCCATGAGACGGCCGAGCGACACTTGAAAGCAGAAGGCCACCATCGGCGCGTATCTTTTTCCCCAGCCGATGGGCTCCTCCGGACCGGACAAAGGTCCAGCCTTCTTGAAATTCTTCCGTTGCCGGAGTAAAGCCATCGGGAAGCCTCGTACGGTCGCGTAAAAGCATGGCATGCTCTGCAATTCTGCGCATCGGAATCACTCTTTCTGCTGTCGGTTATTGAGAAAGTGCGCAAACACCGCAGCTAACTTGGGGTGTTCCGCATGGGCCAAATACCTGGAGAGTCGTCCAGCATTCGAATGGCCGCGACATCAGACAGGTTGAAGCAAGAGAGCCGCGCGGCTGCAGGAACTACCTATCGGCATGGCTCCAAGCCATGCAAAATCCGTGGGACACAATCTGAATGGAAACTTCACTGGAAGGCCGCACATCCTCATCCCCCTCAACTACATGTCGCAGTGTCTTGGAGGTTAGAATGCCATGGCCTTGCCCTGAATGCTGTTCAATTGTGCTCATGCTAGTCACGTTTGGCCGCGATGGATGCCCGATTCCGCGCACCTTGAATTACGGGCCTTGTCGCGTTTTGCCCTGGAAGCTGATCGAGCAGCACAACATTGAGCAGAGACTTATGCACCCGGATGCGCCCGTTATATTCGATAAATCCAAGCTGGCGAAACCGGTTCATGAAGAAGCTCACGCGAGAGCGTGTGGTGCCGATCATTTCTGCAAGCGCTTCCTGCGTAATCTTGGGAATCAGGGTCTCCGGTCCACCGGGTTCACCAAACTCCGCCATTAACAAAAGGATGCGCGCCAGGCGCTTTTCGCTTGAGTTGAAAAGTTGATCGACAAGGTCGGCCTGGATGCGCATACTGCGCGTCAACAAGAAAGCCAGGAACAGGTCCGAAAAGGTATGCTCATCGTGCATCACCCGGACCATTTCTGTCCGCTCGATCCTGAGCGCCGTGCACGCGGTCGCTGCGGTGGCGGTCGCCAGGCGAAGGCCGCTTACCGTCGCCAGCGACTCTTCGCCCACAAATTCGCCGGCTGAGACCAGGGTGATCGTAGCCTCTTTGCCACTGGTCGAAACGACCGTGACTTTAACCCGGCCATCCTGAAGGTAAAAAATCGAGTCCGCCGGGTCTCCCTGGGAAAAGAAGGTCTGCTTGGGTTTTAGTCGGATGATTCTTCGTCCCAGCCCGGCATTCGCCAGAAAGCTCGCCGCATCGAAGTCGCTCTTCTTGCGTTCATCCATCCCAAGCGCCCCTTTCTCATGCGATTCCGTTCACAACAATCTGGAGAGTAAAGGCCTGCGTACATAATAGGAGAAATATTACCAAATATCTATCTCCGATCCTCAAAAGTAACACCTCGGAGGCTTTCGTCATAATATGGGCAGCCGTCCTGCAGTCTGCTCGACTTTGTCGAGCGACAACCACCTGAGCACCCCTTCATCGTCATCAGGGGCAATCACGCGACCATCGGAGCCGGAGCAATCTCACTCATTCAAAGCCGTTGCTCACCTGGGAACGGAACCTCCTTCTCATAACGGCAATCCCTATCATCAACGCCGGCACCCTGTGCCAACACTGAGATAGGGATCATCTTTATACGGCCTTCCCGATTGCGTAATTGCCTTCGATATCCCCCTGCTGGAGACACTACATCCGCGTCAGTGTTTTCTCGGGATTCGCGTGCCTTTGAATCTGCGTCACATCTCGAATTGCACCGCGCGACGCACTCGTAGCCAGAGCCGCGTAGGCTTGCAGGGCTTTGGAAACCTTGCGGTCCCGGGCAACCGGCTTCCACGCCGCCGCGCCTTTCGCTTCCATCCTCTCGCGCCGGCGCGAGAGTTCGCGCTCGGTCAGATCGGCACGAAGCAGGCGGTTGGGGATATCGATTTGGATCGTATCTCCTTCTTCGACCAATGCCAACGCCCCGCCTTCTGCCGCTTCCGGCGAAATATGGCCAATGGAAAGCCCCGAAGAACCGCCCGAGAAACGTCCGTCGGTGATCAATGCGCAGGCCTTGCCCAGCCCCTTGGATTTCAGATAGCTGGTCGGATATAGCATCTCCTGCATACCGGGACCGCCCTTGGGACCTTCATAACGGATCAGGACCACGTCGCCGGCAATGATCTTGTCGCCGAGGATAGCCTCCACCGCATCTTCCTGGCTCTCGAAAATGCGCGCTCTGCCCGAAAACGTCAAGTGCTCCGGGTCGACGCCCGCGGTCTTTACAATGCAGCCTTCCTCGGCAATGTTGCCGTAGAGAACCGCCAATCCGCCATCCTTGCTGAAGGCGTGTGCTATGTCGCGAATCGCGCCCGTCTCGCGGTTCAGGTCGAGTTCCGGGTAGCGATTGCTCTGGCTGAACGGCACTGTCGTGCGAATGCCCCCTGGGGCTGCACGATAGAACGTCTTCACGGCGTCGCTCGCTCCCTGCCGCAAGTCCAGTTTTTCAATCGCCTCGCCCAGACTGGCCGTGTGAACCGTGCCGGCCTCTCGATGGATCAACCCACCCCGATCCAACTCGCTCAGAATGGCAAAGACGCCACCCGCTCTGTGCACGTCTTCAACGTGCACGGTAGACGAAGAGGGCGCTATTTTGCACAAATTCGGTACCTTCCGTGACAGGCGATCGATATCCGCCATGGTGAACGGCACCTCGCCCTCCTGGGCTGAGGCCAGCAGGTGCAACACGGTGTTGGTCGACCCGCCCATCGCGATATCCAGCGTCATAGCATTCTCAAACGCGTCAAATGTCGCAATATTGCGCGGCAGTACCCGCGCGTCCTCTTTTTCGTAATAGCGCCGCGCCAGATCCACGATCAGGCGTCCTGCCTCTAAGAACAGTTCCTTGCGGTCGGCATGGGTCGCCACCACCGTTCCATTCCCGGGCAGTGCCAGCCCCAGCGCTTCGGTCAGGCAGTTCATGGAGTTCGCCGTAAACATCCCCGAGCATGATCCGCACGTCGGGCAGGCCGAGCGCTCGTACTCCTCCACCTCGGAGTCGGCTCTTTTCAGATCGGCTGCAATGACCATGGCATCGATCAGATCGAGCGACTTCACTTGGCTGCCTTGCTGAATTTTGCCTGCCTCCATCGGTCCGCCCGACACAAACACTGTCGGTATGTTCAGACGCAATGCGGCCATCAGCATACCCGGCGTAATTTTGTCGCAGTTCGAAATACACACCAGCGCGTCCGCGCAATGCGCATTCACCATGTACTCGACAGAGTCGGCAATCATCTCGCGCGAAGGAAGACTGTAGAGCATTCCATCGTGCCCCATCGCGATGCCGTCATCGATGGCGATGGTGTTGAATTCCTTCGCCACTCCGCCCGACTGCGCGATTTCGGCCGCGACGAGTTGTCCCAGATCTTTCAGGTGAACGTGCCCGGGCACAAACTGCGTAAAAGAGTTGGCAACGGCGATGATGGGCTTTCCGAAATCGCCGTCCTGCATTCCGGTGGCGCGCCACAGACTGCGCGCCCCGGCCATATTCCGTCCATGTGTCGAGGTTCGTGACCGATAAACAGGCATGATGATAATTCTAGATCCTCTGCGGCGGCATTCGTCACATTCGTATGAGCTATCTACATCCCTCCCGCGCCATGGTGGGAAACGAGGCGAAAGGCCGCATCACTTACGCCTCTCCGGAATGAGCGGGGTTTTAGCCCTGAGCGGCTTCTCTTCATATGGAATTACTTAATCCGAGTTTTCCTACGTAAGCTGGGCGAGAAACGCCATGGATTCGGACATCGTCGGCATCGATGTTTGCGCTCCCGGTCGCGTCACAGAAAAAGCAGCGACGCCACATGCAAATTTGGCGGCATCTTGGGGAGCCATCCCTTGCTGCGCAAGAGCAAATGCAAACGCGCCATTGAAAGCGTCCCCTGCGGCAGTCGTATCGACCGCATCCACCTGGAAGGCATCTATATAGGCAGATTCGATGTCTTTTCCGGCCATATAGACTCCCCTGGCTCCAAGTTTCAGAATTACATTGCGGGGACCGCGGCGTAACAGTCGATCTGCGCATTCCTCAATTGAATATGCGCTCCCGTCCCCCCCCTCTACGCCTAACAGCAATTGGGTTTCACTCTCATTGGGCGTAAGCCAAGTTACAGATTCGAGAAGCTCGTGGGAAAGCGGATACGCAGGCGCTGGATCCAACAAAAATGGAACGCCCGCGCTACGAACCATGCTCCCCAGATACTCTGTTGTTTCATGCGGAATTTCCAACTGCGCCAGCACCATCGAGGCATGTTCGATCTGCTCTCGGTGACGATCGATATCTTCTGGAAGCAAAGCAGCGTTTGCTCCGGGAATGACCACGATCGTATTATCTCCGCCATTCGAGGTAGTAATCAGTGCAGTCCCAGAGGAACCGGCAACGCTCTCGACGCTGCTGATGTCCACTCCCGCTTGTTCCATGCCTTCTCGAAGCTGAGAAGCAAAAATGTCGCTTCCCAGTTTTCCGATCATCTTGACCTCAGCTCCCAGACGAGCCAGCGCTACGGCTTGGTTCGCGCCCTTGCCACCGCAATAGGTTTTGAAGTCTGCGCCGATCATTGTCTCTCCGCGAGACGGAAGCCGATCCACACGCGCAACTAAATCCAGGTTCAGGCTTCCCACTACCACAATCGGTTTCTGCATAATTTTGGTCGCCCATCCTCAAAAAATCGGCGCAACAGCAATCGCTGCCAGGCCGGCTAAGAAACAAATAAACATGAATGGAATAAGCCTGCGGGACTCCCTAGGCGCTTGAGCGAACTCATGCCAGACAAACACTCCCCAGGCCGCTGAAACCATGGTCGCCCCCTGACCGACAGCATAAGAAATTGCCGGGCCGACCATGTTTGTATGAGATGCTACGAAATTGAAAAGAGCGCCGGTGGACCATATCATGCCACCGATCACGCCCCAGACATGCCAGTTGGATCGAGCCCCCCAATAGTCCGACATGGATACTTTGTGCTCCCCTGCAAACGGCCTGAGCATCAACCAGGCATTGAGTGGCAGAGCACATAAGGCAACGCCCAGCGCAAAGACGAAGGCTACCGTATAAGGACCGAGCGCATGCTCGCCCATGCCTGATTTTGCGACAAGCGGATAAAACAGCCCCATGAGAATGCCACTCGCAATACTTAAGCGCACGCCATTCATGGTGGACTTACGGCCAGCTTCCCGGCGCTGGTAGGCAATCGCATCGATCACGATTGCCGCTACCACCAGCGCGACTCCACCAAACAGGAGAATCGGATTTCCCTGCGGAGCAAGGATGTAATTGAGGACAACTCCAACCACGAGCGCCAGCCCAATGCCAATGGGGAAGGCCACTGCCATTCCGGCGATGGCGATCGATGCGACCAGCAATAAGTTGGCGATGTTAAAAACGGCGCCCCCGGCGGCCGCGAAGAGAAGACTCGAAAGACTTGCCTGTGAGAGATTAGGGAAAAATGCAGATGGCCCGCCATGGAGACTGCCCAATGTAACTCCCCACAACAGGCTCGCGGCTATCACACCAATTACATAATCCCAGTAGAACAGTTGAAATGAATATCCAGCCGTGAGCTTTTGTGTGTTTGCCCACGATCCCCAGCAGAACATGCTTGCAAACATGAGCAGGAGTGCGATTCCATATGCTTCCGGCTGAAACATGGTGTCTCCACGAGAGCGGTCTAACGGCAACAACACGCTATCTTAAATTCTTTTGCTGAGCACGAATCTCTCCGGCTCGGCAACGTTCGATTGCCGGCCCCGCATCATGATTCGCGGAGCCGGCAATACATTTTTGTTAGAAGCGTATGTGCGCCGTGATCTGGACTGCGCGCGCCATATCTTGACTGGTTGAATAACCGAACTTGGTATTCGATAGGTCACTTACCGGGTTGGTCAGGTTCACCCTGTTAAACAGATTGAGAATTTCGCCGCGTATCTCCAGCTTGCCCGCATCGCCAAAAACGGGCAAGGCAAACGTACGCTGCGCCGACATATTAACATTCGCATAACCCGGACCGTCGTACGTGTTACGGCCAAGGTTGCCTTCCGTGCCTGCTGCCGGACTTGAAAAGTCACTCGCTTTAAACAGCCCCTTCAGAAAGTCCGAACGGCTTGTGTCAATGTGATTGCCAAAGGACGGCGTATTGGGAACATCATAATTCCAGCCATCGCCGTTATAGTCGCCTCCGGAAGAATAAGCTGCACCGGTATAAACAGTGAATGGCTGGCCGGATTGCAGAATCACGACGGGAGAAAGCGTCCAGCCTTCCGTCAGCGTGCGAGCAATGCCGTTGCGTACGCTCGGCAACTTCCACACAGCATCTGCCGAAAAGCGCTGACGGGAGTCATAATCCGAACGTGCGTATTGATTCGCGAGCGTCTGCGCGTTGAAAACGCTCTCACCGCCTCCTACCCCGTTGTCGTTGCTGCTCGTCAGATCGAGCGACTTGCCATAGGTGTAGATGGCATGAGCCGTCCAGCCTTTCGAGAAATGTTTTGAAATACCGAATGCCGCAAGATTGGTATTGGAAATTCCGATGCTCCTGCCATAAAGCACTTCGCCAAAGCTAGAATTGAGCCTGCTCTGATTTCCCCCGTTGAGAATCATATCGCCCGCAAACCGGTTTACATCGGTCTGCAAGAAAAGATCGCGGCTGGCCGTTCCGAAGTAATCGGCCTCTACCACAAAGCCGCCGATCATATGTTGTACACCGAGTGCCCAGCTATGGACCATCGGAGGCTTGAGATTCGGATCGATGCCGCCCACTGTGATTCTTGACCCAACCAGGCCGCCATGAGCATCCACTTCATAGCGAATTCCCGGAGGCGGTGCGAACCCCTGCGCACCCGAGTTGCTGGTGCCGTACGAGAAGTTACTCGAAGTGACACCAGAAGTGAACATGCTGACCGAGGGGTTTACATAGTTAGGCGGGTTGGTCCGCATGTTATTGACATAGGCGTACTCGCCAACCCTGGTACTGAAGATCCCATAGCCGCCATGGACCGATGTGCTGCCGTTGCCGAATACATCCCAGGCAAAGCCGACGCGCGGCGTCACGCGATATTGTGCACCATTGGTTGCCTGCCCATTGCTGCCGCGCACCTTCATCGATCCGTTTGCCACCTGGTCGGCGAAAGTGCTGCCCGTTCCCGGAGTAAAGAAAGCAATCGGATCGGTACCATTGGTCACCGTGGATAGATGGCCAAAGTAGTCGAGCCGCACACCGGCGTTAATCGTAAACCGGCGGTTTACCTTCCAATCGTCCTGCGCAAAGGGCGCAACATAGAGCATCATTACGCGCTGGTACAGGTTGGTTGCCACAGCGCCGGTATTCACATTGAGTACCGGGCCATCCTGCTCGAATGGATGATCGGCGGCGAGATCAAGCAGGTTGAGCATCAGGAAATAGGGGCGATCTTCCCCATTGGTAAAGTCATCCAGATCTTGCAGCCTGTCTATGTCCAGTCCGGCGTGAATGGTGTGCGCGCCATGGCTGTAGCTAAGCGTGTCATGGCCGTACCAGTTGTTCTGTACCCAACTGGATGGTCCCCACTGCCAGAATGTCGCGTCAATACCGCCAATCCATGCCAGGTTAGGCAGAGACGGAATACGATCCGGCTGGCTTCCGGTCAGGCGGTTATAACTTATACCAACCTCATTCACCAGCGATGCGGAAAATGTATGCAGGTAATCGAGCTTGTTATAAAGCGTGGAGTTCGGACTGATGTACGCATAAGTTGGCCTGGCGTCCGGATGCTCGGCCTGCGTTGTATTGCGGAACATGCTGTAGAACAGCTTGTCTTGGTCGCCGCGAAGGTTGTGATCGACTCGAACATGCCCCTGAAACCCATTGTTCATCGGCGATACATTGATAAGGGATTCTCCCGAAGCAATCATCGTGTCGGGAATATTCGGCGCGGCAAAAATGCTTCCGTAATTCTTTTTGATATCCGCCACAGTTAGAAATTTCTGCGTCGGATAGATGCTGGGCGGCGCAGCAGACAGGAACTTTGTCGCCATCGAGTCCGGATAATTCTGTGCGACATAGTCCTCGAATTCCTTGGTTTCCACATTCTCGTTCAACGTCTCGCCAAGAGCACTTTTCATCCAGAAGAGTGAACCAAATGCAAATGTGCGATTCTTGAGAATCGGACCACCGACAGTCCCGCCGAAATCGTTGCGCAACGAATGCGGCACGCCCGTCGGCTGAAACTCGGTGCGCGCTGTCATCGCCGCATCTGTGTGCATCTCCGACAAGCTTCCGTGAAATTTGTTCGTGCCGGATTTGGTGAATATTTCAATCAAGGCTCCGCTCTGCCGGCCTTTCTCTGCTGAAAACGTTGAAGATGAAATTTTGAGTTCCGCAACCGTGTCCGGTTCCGGAGTAATGTTGACCACGCCATCGCGGGAGTTGCCGTTGACCGTCGTCCCGTCTACCTGAAACTCATTCGCTTCCTGGCGCTGCCCTGCCGCATTGATTTGAAAACCGGCTTCGGAACTGAAGCTGTTTGTCCCCTGCGACCCAGCCGAGGCAATCGATCCGGAAGCATCTCCCAATCCCGTGACTCCTGGAGCAAGAGTTGCAACGCTGGCATAAAGATTCTGCCCCACCAAAGGAGACTCGGCGACCGTCTGTTCCTCAAGCGTGCGGCTGATGGTGCCCCGCGTTGTTTCCACGGTTTCCATTTCGCTACGCACTTCTACCGTGGTCACTTCCTGTCCGACTGTGAGTTTGGGATACACGCTGCGCACCGCGCTGCCCTCGATAAGCACGTTGCTCTGTGCCCATTTCTGAAACCCTTCCGCCTCAATCTGGATCCGATATTTTCCAGGGGCAAGATGCAGGATGCGAACAAAGCCCTGCGCATCGGTAATGGCGGTTTCCTGAACCTGCGTATCCTGGTTGACGACCGTGCACAGCGCGCCGGGCACCACAGCGCCGCTCTGATCGAGGACCGTGCCCTCGATTCCGCTCGCATATTGTGCCCGGCCTTGCGGGGTCACCAGCAAAACGAAGACCAAGGCCGTGACTGCGTGAAAAGCAAATAGCCTCAAAGTTGACACCATCGTGGTGATCTCCTTTTCGAGAACGCGTCCCTTTCTTTAAAACAGGAACGACGTTTTGAAAGCTTTCAAATACAACGGGCCGGATCTTATTCCCACGATTTTTGCTTTGTCAAGATATTTTTCCAGAATGCCTTTTTCTCGGGGAAACAGCCTCTCCCCTCCGCGCCACCTACACGAGCCCACTCTTTCCCCTGCATCGTCTTCTACGGCTTTTATGGCATTTATACGACATATGGCCTGACATCCAGACAAAACTTCAGGGTCTCCAGCCGCCCGGCTCTGATCTGGAACTTCGCGACCAATCGGAACACAGTCGCCTGCTTCGCGAAGAAATAATCTGTACTTCCCGATTGAAAGCTTTTATATTGCCCTTTGCCGCAGTTTGGCTTGCTGCTTCGTATCCGGAGATAAAACCGTGAATGATCGTCTGACTTGCTTCCGTCTATCCGGCATCTGTCTGGCTTTGGCTATCGCCGCACATGCGCAGGACGTTCTGCATCCACCGGTATGGGAACAGATTCCGGGGCCGCCCTGCGCAGCCATTCCGGAGTGGAACGCCCATACGCAACCCGCACCCTGCACCTCGCTCCAGGTGCGGGACTGGTTCCGCGATATCACGCATTGGCGCGCAGAACGCCGCATTCGCGCCGGCTATAGCGACGAGCTTTACCGTGAACCCGCCCTCGCTTGGACACAGTCGAGCTTCGTTCAGCCTCAGATGATGGTTCACGACCGCATGTTCTATGACCCCGGTGCGCGGCGCTATACGGTCGACCGCTATCTCAACGATGTCACTCAACGCTATGGCGGCATCGACAGCGTGCTCATCTGGCACACGTATTCAAACATCGGAATCGATAGCCGGAACCAATACGATCTTTTCCAGGATCTCCCCGGAGGACTCCCTGCCGTCAAAGCAATGATTGACGACTTTCATCGCCACAACGTGCGCGTTCTCTTCCCCACTATGTTGTGGGACCAGGGAACCCATATGGCCTCTGAGCCCGACGCGCCGGCCATCGCCCGCGAACTTGCTGCTGCCGGCGCAGACGGAATCAACGGAGACACCCTGGAGGGAATGCCGCGCGTATTCTACGACGAATCGAAACGTGCCGGCCGTCCTCTGGCCCTCGAACCGGAAACGGGCTTGGCCTCCGACGAAATGGTCGCCTATAACAATTTTTCCTGGGGCTATTGGAAATACAACTTCGTCCCCTCGGTCAGTCGTTATAAGTGGCTTGAGCCGCGCCACATGGTTCATCTCTCCAATCGCTGGGCTCACGATCACATGGACGACCTGCAGCAGGCGTTCTTCAATGGCATCGGCTTTGAAAGCTGGGAAAATGTTTGGGGCATCTGGAACCAGATGACGCCGCGGGATGCGGAAGCTTTGCGTCGAACCGCCACCATTGAACGCGCATTTGCGCCGCTGCTGACGAGCCCTGGATGGGAACCGCATGTATCGATGCAGCAATTTGGCGTGTTTGCCAGTAAATGGACAAGCGACACGGAGACGCTCTGGACCATCGTAAACAGAAACGGATATACGGTCTCCGGCCGCCAGCTTCTAGTTCCCTACAAGGCCGATGCCCGTTATTTCGATCTGTGGCATGGGGTCGAGCTTCACCCACAACGCGATGGCGACCAATCCATCCTCGAGTTCGAGATGGAGGGAAATGGCTTCGGCGCCATTCTGCAGCAAACGGCGTTGGACGCGCACCTTGCCAGACTTCTCGACACCATGCGGACACTCACCCAGACTCCGCTCAGCAGCTTCTCGCATGAATGGCATTCTCTGCCTCAGCAAATCGTGCCCATTGCGGCAACCAAGGTCCCGGCGGCCGATCCCGTAGGTATGGTAAAGATTCCTGAAGCGGATTATGTCTTCCGCGTCAATGGCATCGAAATCGAGGGCATGAACGACGAGGGCGTTGACTTTCAATACCCGTGGGAGAACTCGGCGCGGCGCTATCACGAGCACAAACTCCACATCCAGTGCTTTTGGATCGATAAGTACCCGGTTACCAACGCGGAATTCGAACGCTTCGTAAGTGCAACCCACTATCATCCTGCCGACGACCATAACTTCCTGAAAAACTGGGTCAATGGAACCTATCCGACGGGCTGGGAAAATAAGCCGGTCACCTGGGTTTCGTTGGAAGATGCTCGTGCCTATGCGCAATGGGCAGGCAAACGTCTGCCGCATGAATGGGAATGGCAGTACGCAGCACAGGGAACCGACGAGCGACTCTATCCCTGGGGCAATCTCTGGCCTCAAGCACCCGTCCCCGCCCCCGAGGCAACGACAGTCCCGCCACCGCCGAGCGTCTATGTGCCTCTACCCGACCTGGGACGAGACGCGGAACCTGCCAGCGCCGTCGATGCTCACCCGATGGGCGCAAGCCCCTTTGGCGTGATGGATATGGTCGGGAATGTCTGGCAATGGACCGACGAATATACCGACACGCATACCCGCGCAGCCGTTCTTCGGGGTGGCAGCCACTATCAGCCTCAAGGCTCCCGCTGGTATTTCCCCCAAGCATACAAGCTGTCGCAACACGGCAAATATCTGCTGATGGCGCCGAGCATCGACCGCTCCGGCACCGTCGGCTTCCGCTGCGTGATGGAGAGCAAGTGAGAAAATAGATGTGAAGCCGTCAGGCTGTCCAATCCTGACGATCCGGGCCTTAACCAGATGAAAACAGAATCGCGAGTCACGATGCTTCAGATTGCGAGGGAGGCCGGTGTCTCCCTCGGCACCGTTTCCCATGTCATGAACGGCACCGCAATCGTGCGCGAGCCACTGCGGCAAAGAGTCTTGAATGCCGTAAAAAATCTTGGATACGAACCCAACGAGTTGTCTCGCGGCCTTCGCCTCAACAAGACCAGCATCATTGGAATGATCATTCCCGACATCACGAACCCTTTCTTTCCTGCAGTGGTGCGTGGTGTCGAGGACGTAGCCTACAAAAATTCCTATCGGCTGGTGCTTTGCAATACCGACAATGACTCCAGTAAGGAGATCACCTATCTCAGCCAATTGAAGTCATTTCTCCCGGCCGGCATCCTCCTCATTCCCTCCATGGGCAGTACCGTGGCGACAAACTCCTCCGGGCCTCCGGTCGTTTGTGTAGACCGCCGCCCGCAGGGGTGGAAGGGAGACATGGTCACCGTCGCCAACCGGGAGGGTGCTTATAAAGCGGCCCGGCATCTCATCGACATGGGACACCGGCAGATCGGTCTGATTGCCGGCCCGTCTTATCTCACCAACGCTCAGGATCGCCTGCTGGGCTTCACCCAGGCCTTGAATGACGCCCAGATCCCCATCGCCCCCGAATATATTCAGGAAGCCCTTTTCGACCGCGCTACAGGCTATTCGTCCGCAATGCGCCTGCTGCAGATGTTGCCGCGTCCGACCGCAATTTTCACCACCAACGATTTGATGGCAATGGGCGCACTTTTGGCGGTTCGCGAATCCAAGTTGTCCTGCCCTAAAGATGTTTCGATTATCAGCTTCGACGGCCTCGAACAGACCGAACTCACCGATCCTCCGCTCACGACCGTCTATCAACCCGGCTACCAGCTCGGTTACACCGCAGCGCGGCTTTTGCTGGAGCGTATCGATGCTTCCAAGCAACCTGCCCAGGAAATTGTCCTTGAAACAACCCTTCGCGTTAGAAACTCCGTAGCGAATCTCAATCGATAAACTTCGAGTCTCAAACTCCCGGTGGCGGCCGATGAGGTCGATCAGCCGCGAGCCCATTCAGTGAGTTCAGATTCTCGTTTTCTCCCGCCGGCGCAAAGAGAAGCCATCCCGCTCCTCCCCCCAGAAGCGCCATCCCAAGAAAGGCGCGCACGGACGGAAGTATGGGTTCCAGAGCGATCCCCGCGAGAATAGCGAAGAGCGGCGCGAGAAGAAAGCGCGCCGTCATGCGCGAGGCGCCCATGCGGCGCATCAGCCAAAACAGCAGGAACAGGGCAGGAAGTTCAATCACGAGCGGCTCAAGAAGCTGAAGCGGCAATGCGCTCCAGCGCCATACAGCACCTGGCGTGAAGACAGCGGCTACGGCAAAACAGAGAGCGCTCGCGGCGCTGGCCAGTGCTGCCATCGGCAGCATGGAGCGGCCTTCGAGGTTGCGTGCGAGCCTCACTGCAAAACAGTTTGTGGCGGCGACGCCGAAGGACGCCGCCAGCAGGGCGCACAACGCCGCTCCCGCGTGAAACGAACCGGGAATGTCGAGAGGGAACAGGCAAAGAACGCCGGCGACTGCGGCCAGAGCGCCCGCCAGAGCCGCCTTTCCTTGCCGCGGCGCGCTTCCCTGCAGGTAAGGTTCCAGAACGACAGTGAAAACGGGCGTGAGTGAGAAAACAGCAACGCGGTCCAGCCTGGAAACCCCGTCCTGTGCGCAAGCCGCCAAAGCAGCAGGAACCGCGAAGAGAGCGACACCGATGCTGGCACAGGCCCATGCCCGGCGCCCCCGTGGAAATTCGGCGTGGCGCACCACAGCGACAGACGCAGCCACGGCGGCAAACACGGAGAAGAGCGCTGCCTGCTCCTGCGCAGGAGGCAGGATATCCGCGCCGAAATTTGGCATCAGATCCGCGCGCAGCCAGGCGGCGGCCCATAACCCGGAAAGCAGCAAAAGACCAAAGGACGAAGACAGGCCGGTGCGTGTGCGTTCGGTGCGGCGCAGTCTCATGGATTTGATGAGAACACAAT
>JAATGG010000073.1 GCA_015654835.1 Terriglobales bacterium | reverse complement strand
CGTGCCGACCGAGACGCCTGCGCGCGCCGCCACACGGGTTGTGGTCAGGCTCTCCTTGCCGACCTTCAGCAAAACCTGAAGCGTAGCCTTGAGAATCGCCTCCACGCTGGCGGTGGAACGTGCTTGAACCGGCGATTTTCGCGGCTCCAGGGTATTCTTGGCTCTCTTCTGCAAATGCGAACTCCAAATCCGAAGCTTTCTTCATCTAATCATTGCAGGAATCAATTCCTTCCATCAACACCTGCATATTCAGAGGAGACCTATGAGCGCACACGCGAATTCCGGGGGAACCTTCACCCTTCCCAATACCTCATTGACATTGAACCGCATGGGATACGGGGCCATGCAACTCGCGGGACAGGATGGCGCCAAACGGGTCTGGGGCCCGCCGCGCGATGTTCCAGGCGCCATCGCCGTTCTGCGCGACGCGGTCGCCTCCGGGGTAAACCACATCGACACCAGCGACTTCTACGGACCGCATGTGACGAACCAGCTTATCCGGCAGGCGCTGCATCCGTATCCTGACAGTCTCGTTCTTGTCACCAAGGTAGGTGCGCGCCGTGGCAGCGATGGCTCCTGGCCCCACGCACGCTCGCGCCAGAAGATCATCGATGCCGTGCACGATAACCTGCGAAATCTCGGACTCGACGCGCTCGATGTGGTCAATCTTCGCCTCGGCGGGCTCACCGGACCAGAGGATGAACCGTTTGAGGAGCCGCTCACGGCACTTGCCGAGCTCAAGGAGCAGGGCCTCATCCGGCACATTGGCCTTAGCACCGTATCGGCCAAACAACTGGCCGAGGCGCAGCGTATCACCGAGATCGTGTGCATTCAGAACTTCTATAACTTAGCTCAGCGCGCCGACGACGAATTCATCGATGCGCTTGCCAGGCAAGGCATCGCTTACGTGCCCTACTTTCCATTGGGAGGATTCTCGCCGTTGCAGTCCTCAAAGCTTGACGAGGTGGCCGCATCCCTGGGAGCAACACCCATGCAGGTGGCGCTCGCGTGGTTGCTGCAGCGGTCACCCAATGTGCTGCTGATCCCCGGCACATCGTCGGTCGTACATCTACGCGAAAATCTTGCCGCAACTGCGCTCAAGCTGCCGCCCGAAGCGCTCGCCAACCTTGACAGCATCGGCACGGCTGCCGCCTGACCTGGAGATTCGCCGCTTCCCTGCCGGATCGGGAAGCGGCGAGCGATGGAATTGGAACGAAGGAATATCTGGCAGTGCTCTCCCTCGCGGGTGACATAGCGTTCGAGCACTGCTCTCAAAAAGTCTACGTATCTTCCGAAAATGCCCCGTCCTACACCCGTCTCTTACGCCGTCCAAGCCGCCCGGCCGGTGCGCCCTGCGGAGATGAATCCCATATCCATCGAGATGCCCCGCACGCATTGAAGCAGTTGATTGGCAATCGCCGGCAGCTTCTGCGCCGTCACACGGAACGATGGGCCCGAAATGCTGACCGCCGCCACCGGTTGCCTCTGCGCATCCAGCAAGGGCACCGCGATGCAGCGCAACCCTTCTTCGAGTTCCTCATCGTCCACGGCATAACCGCGGCGGCGTGTCTTCTCGATCTCCGTGCGCAATGCCTCGGGCGTTGCCACGGTGCGATGCGTAAACCGCTCGAACCGCGTGCGCCGCAAAATATCCGTGACCCGCTCTTCCGGCAGGAAAGCCATGATCGCCTTGCCCACCGAGGTGCAATGCACCGGATTGCTCGACCCGATGCGCGTAATCATGCGCACGGACCGCGCGGGCTCAATCTTGTCGATGTAAATCACCCGCGCCTGTTCCAGGATGCACAAGTGCGCGGTTTCTTCGGTTTCGGATACCAGGCGGCGCAAGTGGGGTTGTGCCCGGTCGCGCAGATCGTATTGCTCGATCGCGCGATTTCCAAAATCGAACAACCGGAGCCCCAGGCGGAACTTGCCACTGTTGGTGCGTTCCACCATGTGATGCCGCTCCAACACCATCAAAAAACGATGCGCAGTGCTCTTGTGAAGCTGCAGGGAAGACGCGACCTGCGCCAAACCCAGCGGCATATCGCTCTCTGCGAGCAGATCCAGTACAGCGAATGCCCGATCGAGCGCTTGAACTTTGTAGGTGCCTTGCGGAGCCGCGTCTCGCATATTGGTCCCCTATTCCGCGTTGTGATTCCTTCTCCAGTGTCCTAGTCCGTCAAGCCCATGTCAAGTATTGGGACAGAGTTCCTGTTTATGGGACCACCGAAGGCACGGACATTCCTGAAACCGCTCGAAGCAAGCTCCGCATCGGCCGGCATTTCACTTTCGCGCCGCCGGCCGATGCGCGTTAGAGAGTAGTCTCCGGCACCACGTCGCCCTCGCCGGGAGCCAGAAATAAATTCGTTTCGAGACCATGCTGACGCGTGTAAAGGTCATAGTAACGGCCACGCAGTGCGAACAACTCCGCGTGCGTGCCGCGCTCTACAATGCGCCCCTGCTCCACCACAAGAATCTGGTCGGCCCGTCGGATCGTCGAAAGCCGGTGGGCAATGACAAAGGTCGTGCGCCCCTGCATCAACTGGTTCAGGCCATCCTGGATCATGGCTTCGGACTCGGAGTCGAGCGAGCTCGTCGCCTCGTCCAGAATCAAGATCCGCGGCTCCGCCAGCAAGGCGCGCGCAATCGACAGTCGCTGCCGCTGGCCTCCCGACAGCTTCACGCCGCGTTCGCCCACGATGGTGTCGTAGGCATCCGGAAAGCGCTCGGCAAACTCATCCACGCGCGCCGTCCGGCAGGCAAACAGGAACTGCGCCTCGGTCGCATCCGGCCGTGAAAACATCACATTCTCGCGAATCGAGCCGTCGAACAAAAACGAGTCCTGCAGCACCACGCCCAACTGCGAGCGGAAGGTATTCAGATCGACTTTGGCGAGATCGAGATCGTCCACCAGCACGCGCCCCGCCGACGGCGTATGGAAGGCGCACAGCAGACTGATGATCGTCGACTTGCCTGACCCCGATGAACCCACCAGTGCCGTCACCGTTCCCGGATCGGCCTGGAAGCTGATGCCGTGCAACACCGGCTTGTCCGCCTCGTAGGCAAACTCAACGTCTTCAAAACGCACTGCGCCGTGAATCGGCGGCATCTTCTCCGTGCGTCCGGGCGCTTGGTTTTCTTCAAGCTCCGCCATGATTTCGCTGGTGCGGTCCAGGCCCGCAAAGGCCTCCGTCAACTGCGTGCCGATGTTCACCATCTGAAAGACCGGCGCAATCATGAATGCGAGAAACATGTTGTAGCTGAAGTAGTCGCCGACCGTCCATGTGTGGTTCAGCACGCTATGGCCGCCCAGCCACATCACAATTGCCGATACCAGCCCCAGCACGGTCGTTGAGGCCGAAGAGAGAGCGCTGGACATGGTCAGCGACTTCATCACGTTGGCCAGCAGACGGTCCACACCGGCTGAAAAGACTCCGGCCTCGCGTTCTTCTGCGTGATAGCCCTTGATCACGCGCACACCGCCCAGCGACTCCGTCAGGCGGCCTGTCACCTCGGCGTTGATCTTGCCGCGCTCGCGAAAAATGGGGCGGATCGTCTTGAAGCCGTACTGCAAAACGAAAACAAACGCACCCACCACCGCGAACACCGTCAGCGTCACCGTCACGCTGCGATGCAGCAGGTAGAGGAACGCCAGCACGCCTGTCACCAGGCCGCCTACAAACTCCACCAGCCCCGTGCCCACCAGGTTGCGCACGCCCTCGACATCGGTCATGATGCGCGCTACCAGCGTACCGGTGCGGTTCTCGTCGTAGTAGGCCACCGACAACATCCCCACATGCCGCTGCACCTGGCGGCGCAACTCGGCAATCAGCCGCTGGCCTGCCTTTGAGAGCAGTTGCGTCAGAGAGAATGAGGTGATGGCCTGCACCACCGTGGCCGAGAAGACCACCAGAATAATTCGCAGCAGCAACTCGGGCCGTGCATGGGTAGGACTGAGCACATTATCCAGCAGCGGTTTGCTGGTATAAGGCAACACCAGACCGGCAATGCGATTGACGGCCATCAAGCCGAGGCCCGCCAGCAGCAACCCTTTGCGCGGCCCTATCAGTACCTTGATCTGCGGCCATAGTTTCTTCAGGCTGGGCTTGCGCTTCGGCAAGTCCGCCGCTGCCCCGCGTCCGCGTACCGGCGGCATGCGCTCGGCACGCTGCCCCAATCCCATGCTGCCGCCACGCATTGAACTCATCGGCTAAACCGTCCCTGATCGACGCGCCGCAATAAACGAGCGCACACACAAGATCACGTAGATAAGCATCAGCCCGGCCAGCGCGGCCTTGGACGCCAGCGCGATCGGGTCCGGCGCCATGCCGGCAGACGTCGCGTGAACATACCCGCGGATCGCCTCCGACGCGCCACCCAGAAAAGCCAGCAGCCCGATGGTTACATTGACATGCATGAACAGCTTGCGCCGTCCCTCGTTGGGGCTGATGGCCAGCAGGCCAAACACGCCCAGCGCCAAACCGATCCATGTTGGAATCAGCGCCGTAGGATGCTGACTGCCTGTACCGAGAAAACCAACCAGACCCAGGGCAATCAAAAGAGCGGCAAAAACAAGTGTCACCTTAGCCAAGAGAGACCTCCATCCCTATGCGTGGCAAGAATACCAGTTTCAAGCGATTGGCCCTCGGCCGGGGCTTGCCGCAAACGCGAAAGCCCCCGGCCGAAGCCATCAACGGCACAACACGATTTACCGCTGGATGCGCGCCGATCCGCCCTCGGCGAAGGCCCGCACCTGCTCCACACTCGACATGGTCGTGTCGCCGGGGAAGGTCGTCAGCAGCGCCCCATGCGCCCACCCCAGCTTGAGAGCCTCTTCAGGCGTCTCCCCGGTCAGCAGCCCATAGATGAAGCCGGCAGCAAAGCCGTCTCCCCCGCCTACGCGATCCAGCACATCCAGTTCGGCCGTCGGCGCCGTGTAGGTCTTGCCATCGATCCAGGCCACCGCGCTCCAGCTATGCCGGCTCGTGGAGTGCACTTCCCGCAGCGTCGTCGCCACTACCTTTGCCTGCGGAAGCTTCTTCACCACCTGGTCGATCATGCCGAAAAAGACACTGGGATCGAGCTTCGACTTGGCCGCCACTTCCGGCCCCGGAATGCCCAACCCCTTTTGCAGGTCCTCTTCGTTGCCCACCAGCACATCGACGTTCTCGACAATGCGTCCGATGGTCTCGACCGCATGGTCTTCGCCGCCCAGAATGTTCCACAGCTTGGCGCGGTAATTCAGGTCGAACGAAGTAATTGCGCCCGCGGCTTTGGCTTCCTTCATCATCTCCGCCGCCAGAGCCGCCGTCGTTGCCGAAAGAGCGGCAAACAGTCCGCCGCAGTGTACCCAGCGCACCCCGCCGGCAAAAATCGCCTTCCAATCGAAATCGCCCGGCTTCAGTTGCGCAGCCGCTTCGTTCGCCCGGTTATAGAACACCACGGGAGCGCGCACGCCAAACCCGCGGTCGCTATAGACCGTCGCCATGTTGGGCCCGTTCACGCCGTTGTGCTTGAAGTGCTTGTAGAACGGCTTCACGCCCATCGCACGTACCCGCTCGGCAATCAGATCGCCCACAGGATAATCGGCCATGGCGCTGACGATTCCCGTCTTCAGGCCAAAACAATCCGACAGGTTAGCGGCCACATTGAACTCGCCGCCGCTCACGTGGATCTGGCACGTTGCCGCCTTGCGAAAGGGAACGATTCCCGGATCGAGCCTGTGGATCAGTGCGCCCAACGATAGAAAATCCAGCGCACCGTCCTTCGGGATATTCAACCCATAACTCATCATCGAACTCCTGGTCTACCTGGTTTGAAGTATCTGAAAATTTGAATTCGCCTGGCGGACTCGCACACCTGCCGCCGCAAAGCCTCAGGCCCCCGCCGTCCGCCTCACATCCGCCAAAATCTGTTCCGCCGTCCAGTCGTTGCCGGGATAAAACTGCACCACCTTGCCATCCGCGCCCACCAGCGCCGTCGAGAGCGTATGCGTAATCGTCGAGTCGGCCTCGGGCGTCAATCCCAGGTCGAAAAACTTGGCCATCTCCGCAAGCACCGGCTTGGTCGGCACCGCAAAATCCCAATGCTCAAAAGCGTTCTTCGCATCGCTGCCGATATAGGTCGCGCCATAGGCCCGCAGCCGCGCCGGCGTATCGTTGTCCGGATCGAAGGTCACGCACAGCAAATGGGTCTTCGCCGAAAGCGCCGGCGTGGCCTTCAACTGTTCGTTCACGGACGCAAAGGCGCGCGTCACCCGCGGACAAAAATTGGGCAGCGGGCAGCGCGTATAAATGAACGTGATCAGCAGCATTTTGCCGTGAAACTGCCCCAGGTGAATCGCATGTCCATCCTGGTTGCGCAGCTTGAAGTCGGGCACCGCATCGCCCGGCGCCGGCACATGATAAAGGCTCGTCGGCCGATAGTCCGGCTTGGCCTGCGCCACAATCACGATGTGATCCAGCAGAATATCGGCGTCGTCATTCTGCGATACCAACAGATCGGCGGTAATCACATCGCCTGGGTGCAGCTCGCTCAGGAGACGGGCATCCTTGAGCTTGTAGGGCATGGTCATGGCTTCCATGAAGCCGGGAATAGCCCCGTGCGCCACCGTCACCTCGCCCGTGGCTGTGTTCGTTGACACCACCTTGCCGCGCAGCGTATACACCTTGACCGACGGATTGGCGGCAGACTGCGGCCCGGCCTTTGGACCGCTGTGGCACCCGGCCAGCACCACGACTGCGAGCAAAGAGGAAGCAAGAAATCGGCGAATCACAGACCAGTGTACAACCGCGCCCGGCCGCCCGCGCGTAATAGCGCCCGCCCCCTCCGACAGCGTATAACGCTGCCATGGGGCCTCGAAATCACGCAGCGGCTGGCGCGCCCGGCGAGCAGATGGACGACTGGCTTCGCAACGGCGGCCTGGTCGTCGCCGCCAGCGACCGTGCAGCCCGCGTCCTCGTCTCCGCCTACCACCGTGCCCGCCGCGCCGAAGGGCTCACCGCCTGGCCCGCGCCCAATGTGCAGGATTGGAAGAGCTTCGCTCGCAATGCCTGGGAACAGCGCACCGCAGACGCCCGCTTGCTGCTCAATCCCGCGCAAGAGCAGGCCCTGTGGGCCGGCATCATCGCCGAAGACCGCCGCCTGATTACCGTGCTTGAGAATCCGCGCCATCGCCTTGCCGATCTCGCCATGGACGCGCACAACCTGCTCTGTTCCTATGCGCACCGCTTCCTGCGCGCCTCTGCCCGCGCCTCCTGGCAACAGGATGCGGGCGCCTTCAGTCATTGGCTCGCAGCCTTCGATGAAACCTGTCGCTCCGGCGGCCTGCTCAGCGGCAACCGACTGCCTCTCGAACTGATTCCCATCCTCGAAGCCGACCACAGCGAGCGCCCCCCGCTGCTGTTAGCTGGGTTCGACCGGCTCGTGCCCCTGCAGCGCGTCCTCTTCGATACCTGGGGCGTCTGGCACGAGGCTGCCCTAGCCGACCCCGCGCCCGCCGAAGCCGTCCGCTTCTACGCCGCCGACGACGCACAGGCTGAGCTCGACGCCTGCGCCCGGTGGTGTGGCTTACAACTCACCGCCGCCCCCCACGCGCGCCTGCTGGTTGTCACCCAGGATGCCAACCAGCGCCGCGGCGAAATCGAGCGGGCCTTTCTCAAGCACACCGCCGTTCTCTCCTCAGGGGCGTCCAGTTCCGGACTCTTCGAATTTTCGCTGGGTGTGCCCCTCAGCCAGATCCCTCTTGCTCGCGGAGCCAGCCTGCTGCTTCGCTGGCTGACCGGCTCGCTGCAAGAGCACGAACTCGATTGGCTGCTCTCCACCGGTCAGGCCGCCGCGAGCGCACAGGAGGCCTCTGCGCTCCAAGCCTATATGCGCACCCTCCGCCGCCGCGGTCTGGAGCGCACGCACTGGTCGCTTTCCGCCTTCCTGAGCCAACCGCCAGCCGCCAACTCGCTGCCCGCGGAGTGGTCCCGGCGCATGAATGAAGCGCAGCACCGCATCGCTTCCGAAAACCGCCTGCAAAGTCCCCTCGAATGGGCCAGCCTGGTTCCACAGTTGCTTCAAACCGTTGCCTGGCCCGGCTATCGCGCCCCTTCAAGCGCCGAGTTTCAAGCCGCCCGCCGCTGGCAGCAGGCTGTGGATACTTGCGGCTCGCTCGGCTTCGATGGCCGCCGCATCCCTTGGAAGGACTTCCTCTCCGCTCTCGCCCGCACCCTCGACGAAACGCTCTTCGCTCCCGAGTCCCATGACGCCCCCATCCAGATCGCCGGCCCCGCCGAGTCCGCCGGACTCACAGCCGATGCCGTCTGGTTTCTCGGCGCGGACGAAAATGCCTGGCCCGCCAGCGGCGCCACCCATCCCCTGCTGCCCCTCGATGTCCAGCGCGACGCCGGAATGCCGCACGCCTCGCCCCAGCTCGATTGGGATCTGGCCCACTCCATCACCACCCGCCTGCTCGCCTCCGCGCCTCAGCCCCAGGCTCAAACCCAATTCCATACCCACTCCAAGATCCACTTCAGTTATGCCCGCCAAAACGAAGGAGTCGAAACCGGCCCCTCGCGGCTCGCAGCCCAGCTAGCCGGTTCGCCGCAACCTCTTCCCCCGGAACTCGCCCCACCACCCCCTCTGCAACCGCTGACAGTCGCCATCGAAGACGCCAGCCGCATTCCCTTCCCAGCCGGCAAAGTCGAAGGCGGCTCCAGCGTGCTCACCGCCCAGTCGCAATGTCCGTTCAAGGCCTTTGCCACCGCCCGCCTCGGTGCCCAACGCTGGGAGCCAGCCGAAGCCGGGCTCTCCGCAGCCCAGCGCGGCCAGCTTCTCCACGCCGTCCTCCATGCCGTCTGGGCCGGCCCGCCCAACGGCATCCGCACCCATGAGGATCTGCTCAGCCTGCCCGACCGGCGCGCCTTTGTCGCCGGCCATGTCCATCGCGTGCTTCACGACAAAATTCCCGCTGGGCTCCGTGAACGGATGCCCCGGCGTTATCTCGAACTTGAGGAGCCGCGCCTCGTCGGCCTCATCGCCGAGTGGCTCGACTACGAAGCCGCCCGCCATCCCTTCACCGTGGCCGGCACCGAGGTTCCTGGCTCCATCAGCCTCGCCGGCCTTACCCTGAGCCTCCGTCTCGATCGCATCGACCGCCTCAATGACGGCTCGCTGCTGGTTGTCGATTACAAAACCGGCCAGGTCTCCCCCAAGTCGTGGGACCTGCCTCGCCCCGATGACGTGCAACTGCCCCTCTACGCCGGGTTTGCTCTTGGCGAGGAGATGCTCGGCGGCCTGGTCTTCGCCAAGCTTCGCGCTGGCGACCAGGCCTTTGCCGGCCGTGTCGGCGACGCCAAAACAACGCTGCTGCCCACCCTGCCCGCCAACAGCACGCTGGTCAGGGAACCCCTCACCATCGAGCAGCTTATCGATTGGCGGGAACATATCGAGCAGCTAGCCGCTGATTTTGTCGCAGGCCGTGCCGAAGTCGATCCGCGCGAATACCCAAAAACCTGCGAGCGCTGCGGATTGCAATCCCTCTGCCGCATTCAGGAGCATCCCGGCGTCTTGGCCGTCGAAGACGACACCGACACCGCGGAGGCCGCCAATGACTAGCCTCTTCCGCCCCGCTCTGCCGAATCAAACCCACCCAAGGCCGGCCCCACCCGATCAGCCCCAGCGCCAGCAAGCGCTCGATCCCGCGCGCTCCATCCTCGTGCAAGCCCCCGCGGGCTCCGGCAAAACCGACCTGCTCACCCGCCGCTTTCTGCGCCTGCTCGGCGAGGTGGATGACCCCAGCCAGATCGTCGCCATCACCTTCACCAAGGCCGCCGCCGCCGAAATGCGCCACCGCATTCTGTCGGAGTTGGAGAAGGCCGCCGCCCTCGCCGATCCGGCGCCCATCGCCGACGAGTTTTCCATGGACGCCCTGGCCCGCCGCGCTCTCCATCGCTCGCGGCTCTTCGGTTGGAAGCTCCTCGACCTTCCCGGCCAGTTGCGCGTCTCCACCATCGACTCGTTCTGCCGCGAACTGGCCCTGCAGCAGCCGCTGCTCTCCGGCCTTGGCGGCGGCCTCAACGTCAGCGAACAGCCCACCGATCTCTATCGCCGCGCCGCCCGCCGCACCCTTGAGCAAATCGATCGCACCGGCTCAAGTCTCCCCGCTTCCATCGAGGCCTTGCTCCTTTGGCGCGACAACGGCTGGCAGGAGATGGAAAACCTGCTCGTCCAAATGCTCAGCCAGCGCGACCGATGGATGCAGAACTTCGTCCTCGGCAGCGAGCAGGATTCCGAGACTCTTCGCACGCGCCTGGAGCGGCCTTTTGCCCGCGCCGTCTCCGCCGCCGTGGCCCAGCTTAGCGGCCTGCTCGATCAGGTACCCGGCGCCTGCGACGAAGCCCTGGCCCTGGCCCGCTTCGCCTGCGAACAGAGCGACCACAAGCTCCACCAGGAACTCGCCGAGCTCGCCGAATTCCCCTGCGGCCCCTTCGCCGGAAACGACTCGCTGGACGAAGCGCGCCAAGCCTGCCTGTGCCTCGGCCAGTTACTCCTCACCGGCGACGGCTCCCTGCGCAAACGGGTCGACGTGCGCCTCGGCTTTCCCGCCGACCGCAAGCGCGAGAAGCAGCGCATTCTCGATCTGATTGCCCGCCTCGACGCTGTCCCTGGCCTTGCCGCCGCTCTCTGTGCCGTCCGCGACCTGCCCCCCGCCCGCTACACCGATGAGGATTGGCAGATTGTCCGCTCCTGTTTCACCCTGCTCCGCCAGGCCGCAGCCGAGTTGCAGGTAGCCTTTGCCGAGGCCGGCGTGGTGGACTTCATCGAAATCGCGCAGATCGCCCAAACTGTGTTGGCCGACGACGAAGGCCTTCCCACCGACGCCGCCCTCACCATCGCCGACAATATCCGCCACCTGCTCGTGGATGAGTTTCAAGACACCAGCCGCCGCCAGCACCGGCTTCTCGCCAGCATCATCGCCGCCTGGCCCGACCGCCCCGGTCGTACCTGCTTCGCCGTCGGTGATCCCATGCAATCCATCTACTTTTTCCGCGACGCCGACGCCGAGCTCTTCCCCCGCGTGCAGGCCGTCGGCCTTGAGGCGCCCAACACCGAGCCGCTTCTCTTCGACTTCGTCCCCCTCACTGCCAACTTCCGCACCCACCCGGCCCTGGTCGGGCAGCTCAACGAGACCTTCGCCCGGGTCTTTGCGGAAAACGATGGCAGCGGCGTCACCTTTTCGCCCGCCGACCCCGCTCGCGACGCCAGCGCCGGCACGGATTCGCGCCTCGCTCTGCATCTTCGCTTCATCCCCCAAACCAGCCGCGGCAAATCCGCCGACCCTGAAGCCGCCCAAAAGAATGAACAGGCCCTGCAGCAACGGGAGTCGGCCCAAGAGGCCCAGACGCAGGAAATTGTCGCCCTCATCCGCAGCCACATGCAGCGTTTGGAGCAGGCCCGCGCAGCCGGCGAAAAATGCCGCATTGCCGTTCTCGGACGTACCCGCAGTGCCCTGGCGCCCATCGCCCTGGCCCTGCGCGAAGCCGCAATTCCCTTCCGCGCCGTCGATCTGGAGCAGCTTGCGGATCGCCCCGAAGTGCTTGACGCCCTCGCCTTGGCCCACGCGCTGCTCAACCCGCAAGACCGCGTCGCCTGGCTCGGCGTGCTGCGCGCTCCCTGGTGCGGCCTCTCGCTCGACGACCTGCACCTGCTGGTCAGCGCCGACTCACCCGAACTGCTGGCCCGCCCCATCCCCGAGTTGCTTCCCGAGCGCCTGCCTCTGCTGAGTCAAGAAGGCCAACGGGCCGCTGCCCGCGTGCTCCACGCACTGGCTTCGGTGCCAGTCATCCGCGCCACGCAGCCCACCGCCTCGCTCGGCACCTGGCTTGAGCAAGTCTGGCTCAGCCTCGGCGGAGCCGACTGCGCCGACGCCGCGGCCCGCGCCAATCTCGACCTCTTGTGGAGTTGTCTCGACCGCCTGCCTGCCGGTAAGCAGGATCTGCTCGGACCCGGCCTGGCTTCGGCCCTTGAAAAGCTCACCGCGCAGCCCGATCCCTCCGCCAGCAGCGACCTCGGCGTGCAGTTGATGACCATCCACAAATCCAAGGGCCTTGAGTTCGAGGTAGTCATCGTTCCCGATCTTCAAGCCGGCGGTGGACGCAGCCGCGACCGCCTGCTCTCCTGGCTCGAACGCGGCCTGCTCGAACACGATCCGGCCAACGTGGACGATGCTGCCGACGACTCCGGCGAAATCACCGAGTTCCTAGTCGCGCCCTTGCAGCCCAAAGGCGCCGACCGCGGCAAAGCCAAGGCATGGGTCGACCGCGTCTGCCGCGATCGCGAATGGCAGGAAACCCGCCGCATCCTCTACGTAGCCGCAACCCGCGCCCGTGAAGAACTGCACCTCTTCGCCCGGCCCACTTACAAAACCGACGCCGATGGAGCCCTGACGTTATGCGAGCCCTCAGGCAGCCTGTTGGCCACCGCATGGCCCGCACTGGCCGAAGAAGTAACCGCGCGCTTCGAAGAATGGAAGACCGCAGCCGAAAGCACCGACATCGCCGACATGGCTGCCTCCGCACCCGGCAATCTGCTCGTCATGCCCTCCACAAGCAAGCCCACTCCGCTGCGCCGTCTTCCCGCGGATTACCACGCAGTTCAAGCCATCGGCATCTCTCCCGCCGCCGCAGAAGCCGCAGGGTGGGAACCACCCGCAACAGGGCTCTCCTCCGGCCTCCCCATAGAGCCTTCGCCGCTCTACACGCGTCATGAAGGCGGACTGCTCTCAAGAGCGTTGGGCAGCGCCGTGCACGCGCTGCTTGAAGAGTTCGCCCGCCTGCGCATCGCCATGGATTGGCCTGCGGCCCGCGAAGCTCTCCAGCGCCTCGCCCCACGCATCGCCGCGCAGATACGGGCCGTCGGCGTCGAGCAAGATCGCGCGGCCGGTTTAGCCATTGAAGCTCTTGACGCCGCCCTTCAGGCCTCTCATGATCCCACCGGTCAGTGGATTCTCTCGCCCCACGCCGAGGCCGCAAGCGAAGTCCGCTGGGCCGGCATGGTCGAGGACGGCCTGCGCATCGTCCAGGTGGACCGCGTCTTCCGCGCCGGCCTCACACCCCAACTGGTCTCGCCTGAACCGCAAGACGTCTGGTGGATCGTCGATTACAAAACAGCCCAGTCCACCGCTCTCGACCCGGCAGCGGAGTTACCCAAACTCCGCGCCCAGTTTGCCCCGCAGCTTGAAGCCTATGCCCAGGTCCTGCGCCATCTGCATGGCAACACGGCCCCCATTCGGGCCGGCCTCTATTACCCGCGCATGTTGCTGTTCGATTGGTGGGAGTTATAAGAACCCCTCTAAGTGCAAGTAACTCCCAGCCCAATCGAGCGCATCAGTTCCAACGCATTGCTTGTCTGCACAATTCCCGGCTTCAGCTTGTAGTCGAAGATCAACTTCCCGTCTTCGAAGCGGTCTTCGAAGTGATAATTGACGGCCTGCTCGCCCATCGTTTCCGGAATCCGCGCCAACGCCAGATCGTGCGTGCTGACAATGCCAATCGCATTCCGCGCTACCAAAGTCTCCAGCACAAATTGCGTCCCCGCCAGGCGGTCATGGGAGTTGGTGCCCGACAGCAGTTCGTCCAGCAGAAACAGCACCGGCACCGGTCCCGCCGCCAAATCGGTAATCAGCTTGATCCGGTGAATCTCCGCATAGAATCTTGAAATTCCGCCCGTCAGCGAATCCAGAACGCAGATGGACGCCGCCACCCTCAGTGGAGAAAGCGTGAGCCGCCGTGCCCGCACCGGCGCCCCGCATTGCGCCAGCACCGTGTTCACGCCGATGCTGCGCATGAACGTGCTCTTGCCCGCCATATTCGGCCCGCTCAAAACCATCAGTTGCAACCGGTCGCCAAGCTTCACATCGTTCTCGACTGCATCGCTCTTTCCCGCGGCCTTGCCTGCAGGCAACAGAGGATGAGCCAGTCCCTCGGCATCGAACAGCGGCCCCTTCTCTATAAACTCCGGCATCCCATAGCCCGGATGCTCGTACGCAAAAGCCGACAGCGCCGTAAGTGCCTCGAACTCTCCGACGGCTTCAATCCAGCCCCGGATTGCCGGGCCAAACTCTCGCTGCCACTTCTCCGCCCTGAACACCAACTGCGCGCTCCAGAACAGCAAAATATCGAATGGCCTCGCGAATATATTGTGCCGCGACTCCAGATAATCGACGAGTCCCGCCAGCTTCCGCACTGCCTTGGAAGGCGCAATCCCCTCGCGCTTCAAAGCATCCTGCAGCGTCACCAACTTGGGCGACACAAAATGCTCCTTCTCCAGCAGCGCAAGCACCTCTGCCAACAGCTTTAAATCGTCGGCAGCTTTTTCAATCGACTCAGCCGCCAGTTCAAGCCGCACATGCAGATGATGCGAATAGGCAAAATTCAGCAGCGTCATCCCCAAGGCAAAGAGAGGCGAACCCCACACAACCCAGCACGCCAGGCTCGCCACCCAGAGAATCGCCAACACCGTCGTCAGGACGCGTGTTCCTCCCGGCCCAAAGACCGCTTTGCGTTCGCCCCAACCCGCCACCGACTCCGGTTGCACGCCCAGGCGCACCGTCTCTCCCAAAGAAGACAACGTCTCGCGGAACTTGACCCGCCCTTCGAGTTCTCGCACCGCTCCTTGCCGCGCCACAATCTCGTCCACAGGTGCGGCCGCTAGCAGCCATTGAGCCAAAGTCTCTTCGCCCGCCCGTGTGCGTACCGTACAAAGAAATTCAAACAACGATGCTTTGCCGAATAGATCCAGATCGCGCGCATACGGATGCGCGGAATCCAAAAACCGCTCTCCCGTCTCGCCGTCTCCGGCCCAGCGGCCATTGAGCCGCGCCAAACCGCGCTCGTAGAAAACGATAGCCCGCCCGCGAGAACGTACCGCGCGAACCAGCTTCTCCTGCAGTGCGGCCAGCACCACGAATAGAGCCACAGGAATGAGCAACAAGACGAGAGCGGTCGCGTGGTGAATCAGCAACGCCGCGGCAATCAGGGTCAGCAGGGCGATAACAAGTTTGGCGACCCCGAGAAGTTTCTCGCGCCGTTGTTCCATCGCTTGCGTTCGTTGCAGTTGCTCCAGTTGACCCGCGTAGACTTCGGCGGCAGAATTCTCGCCGTGCTTCGCCGTATCCACATCCACTCTGTGCTCCATAGTCTTCAAGACTATCGCGCTCAGCAAGAAAATGGATTTTTAGAGGAAAGATCTGAAGCCTATGCCTGAATAAGACAGAAAAAGTCTTGTATCAGGACACGGCTTCAGCCTCTGAAAAACATTCCATGACCGATGGAAATGTATCGGCTGCCGCAACCTGTCTTTTCTATTTATCTAAGTCTATTTAGGAGCCAACAACTCGCATCCGCAGCAACAACGTTACGCCGCGGGCTGCGAGTCCTTGCTGGCGGGGTTTACGCTCTTGTGATGCCGCACGTCCGCGCCCTGCACCCAGAAAATCACGTCCTCGGCAATATTGGTCGCGTGATCGGCCACCCGCTCCAGACTGCGGCTGATCATCAGCGCATTCAAAGCCTGCGGAGCGATATGGCTTTCCTCTTCCATCACCTTGGTCAGCGACTTATAAGCCGCGCGATTCATCGCATCGACCGCGTCATCCATCGAGAGCACGCTGCGCGCCATCTCCGCATCGGCTTCGATAAACGATTGCAGGCTCTTGCGCACCATGCCCGCGGCTAGCGAGGCCATCCGCGGAATATCGACCGGCAGTTCCGCTACCGCCATCTGTTCCATGCTGCGGACGCGGTCGCTGATGCTCTTGGCCGCATCGCCCACCCGCTCCAGGTCCGCGTTGATCTTAATCACGCTCAGGATGAAGCGCAGGTCGATGGCCATCGGCTGCTCCATCGCCAGCAGGTCGAGCGCCGATTGGTCGATATCGCGTTCCATCCGGTTGATGGCGATTTCGCTGCGGCTCACCAAATCGCAAATCGAGAGGTCGCGCACGCGATAAGCCTCGATAGCGCGCTGAATCGCCTGCTCGGCCAGACCGGCCATCACCAGCAGGTTCTCCTTCAAATCGTCGAGGCTTTGTTGAAAGCGTATGCGTGTCATCCGAACCTGCCCGTAATGTAATCTTCGGTCCGCTTGTCGCTGGGGTTTGTGAATATCTTGTGCGTGGAGTCGAATTCCACCATCCGCCCATTCAAAAAGAAACCGGTCTTTTCTGCGACGCGGGCAGCCTGTTGCATATTATGCGTCACAATCACAATCGTATATTGCGTCTTCAATTGGAAAATCAAATCTTCGATCTTCGATGTCGACACCGGGTCCAGAGCCGAAGCCGGCTCATCCATCAGCAGCACTTCGGGGTCCACAGCCAGAGCCCGCGCAATGCACAAACGCTGCTGCTGGCCACCTGATAAGCTCGCTCCCGACTTCTTCTTCAAGTCGTCTTTCACCTCGTCCCACAGGGCCGAGTTCTTCAACGATTTCTCGACGATCTCATCCAGCGCCCGCCGGTTGTTGAATCCGTTCAGCGTCAGTCCCGAAGCCACGTTGTCATAAATCGACATCGTCGGAAACGGGTTGGGCCGCTGAAACACCATGCCCACACGCCGCCGAATCTCTACCGGCTTCGCATCGGTATAGATGTCCAGATCGCCGATCCGCACCGAGCCGGTAACCCGCGCAATGGGATTGGTCTCGTGCATCCGGTTCAGGCAGCGCACAAACGTGCTCTTGCCGCAGCCCGAGGGACCAATCAGCGCCGTCGCGTGGTTGGCCGGAATGTTCAGGTTGATGTCCTGCAGCGTGTGATTCGAGCCATACCACGCATTCAGGTTCGTTACTTCGATGCCGACGCCCACTTAGCTTGCCCCTTTCAACACGCCGCGGCTGGTCACATACCGCACCAGCGACACCGCAAGCACAATCAACACAATCAACACCAGCGCGCCCGCCCACGCCATGCGGTGCCATTCATCGTAAGGAGAAATGGCGTACACATAAATCTGCAGCGGCAGCGCGGCAATCGCCTCGTTGGGGTTCATGCTCCAATTGGAATTGCCGAAGGCCGTAAACATCAACGGAGCCGTCTCGCCCGCCACCCGCGCAAACGCCAACATGCAGCCGGTGATAATGCCCGGCGAAGCCGTCTTCAATGTAATCGACAGCACCGAGCGCCAGTTGGGAACGCCCAGTCCCAGCGCCGCCTCGCGCACCGCGTGCGGCACCATCAGCAGCATCTCTTCGGTGGTGCGGGTAATGGTGGGAATCATCATGATGCCCAGCGCCAGTCCGCCCGAGAACGCCGAAAAATGCTTTTGCTGATAAACCACCAGCGAGTAAATCGCCAATCCCATCACGATCGAAGGCACGCCGTTCAGCACGTCCGCCGTGAAGCGCACCGCGTTGGCTAGCTTTGTGCCCCGCCCAAACTCGGCCAGAAAAATGCCGCCGCCAATACCGATGGGAACACCGATCAGGCTCGCGATTCCCAACAACACACCCGAACCCACAATGGCGTTCGCCATGCCGCCGCCCACTTCGCCCGGCGGCTTCGGAATCTGCGTGAAAAATGCCAGGTTCAGCGAACTTGCGCCCTTGTAGATGAGATAGATGAAAATAGCGACCAGCGGCGTCACCACCACCAGGGTGGCAAACACCGCCAGCACCGTGGCTGCATGATCCGTCAGCGCACGTACCTGGGCTCGCAGATTGTGTTTCCCCGCTCTCACGCTATCTCCTCAGTTCACCCGCGCCGGCGCTCCGCGCGTCACTGCCCACACCAGCACCCGTGCCAGTGCGTTTACCAGAATCGTCACGATGAACAGCGCCAGGGCGATTTCGATCAGCGCGCTCCGGTGCAGATCTCCCGAAGCTTCCGCAAACTCGTTTGCGATCACCGCCGCCATCGAACTGCCATTGGCCAGCACCGAGTGGTGAATCTCCGGACTGTTGCCGATCACCATGGTCACCGCCATGGTCTCGCCCAGCGCGCGGCCCAGGCCCAGAATGACCGCGCCGACAATACCGATGCGCGCATTGCGCAGCACGCCCATGCGGATCATCTCCCACCGCGTCGCCCCCAGCGCCAGCACCGCTTCGCGTTGCGAGTGCGGCACCGCGCTCATCACCTCGCGCGTCAGTGAAGAAATAATGGGCAGAATCATGATCGCCAAAATCACGCCCGCCGAAAGAAAACCCAGTCCCGTCGGATTGTCGTCGCTGAACAGTCCCGTCCAGCCCAGCCCTTTGATCAGCCCCGGGTTCACATATTCCCTGAGCAGCGGCACCAGCACGAACACCGCCCACAAGCCGTAAATCACGCTTGGAATCGCCGCCAGCAGTTCGGTCAGGAAAGCCAGAGGCCCACGCAGCGCCTGGGGGCACATCTCGGTAAGAAAAACAGCCACGCCAATTGCCAGCGGAACCGCCAGCAGCAAAGCCAGAAACGAGGAGACCAGCGTGCCGTAAATAAACGGCAAGGCGCTGAAGTGCCCATTGACCGGGTCCCAATACATGGGCAGCCTGGTATCCGGATCGATAAACGCCTTGAAGAAAAAGTCGAAGCCGAACTTGTCCCAGGCCATCTGGGAGCTCAGCATCAGCTCCGTCGCAATCAGCGCCACAATGCCGAAGATGCTCAGCGCGCACAACACCATCAGCAGGTGGAATCCGCGATCCGCTACCGCCGAGTTACCCCGCGATAGCAAGAACTTGCGAATTGCCGACGGCTCCGGCGCTGCTGTCCCCGCCGGGCGCTCTCCGCCGTTTTTTGGCGGTTCTGGCTGGAATTGAGCTTGGGAGATACGAATCTCAGGCACGTGAACGCTCACCTAAGACAGGCTAACGGTGCAATGTGAACAGAAGGTTACAAGCCCGCGAAATCAAGTGCATACACGCAGAAAATCATGGAAATAAAGTCTCTAGCCCGCTTCCGGGCAATTCTGCCGCCTCTGACGAATCGGAAAAGCGAACGTCTGTATCGTTCCAGCGCATAAAGTTCTCATAAGCCACCGCCGTTCTAAGGTTTGCGATTCTCCGCCTTGACCGGCTAGACTTTTAGGTCGGAATTCGATAAGCAGCCGTCATAGCATCCAACTTTGCCTTTCTTCTTCTTTGCCCTTTTCTGCCGCCCTTGCGCTTCCCCAAGGCCTCCGGCACGCCATTTCGCTCCGGCCACAATCGGGAGGGATTCGCAAGATCGCTGCCCTCTATCTTGAAACCGTATTTTCACCTGAAGTAAATCGTGTTACAACACCAACATGGCAAAGGGAAAGAGTTCGACGCCGCCAGGGCACGTTAATCTCAGGATGCTTGCCGAGCATCTGGAACTTTCGCAGACCACTGTCTCCCTGGTTCTCAACAACTCCCCCTCCGCCAAGTCCATCCCGCAGGAAACCCGCAATCGCGTCCTGGAAGCCGCAACTCGGCTCAATTACCGCCCCAACTACTTTGCCCGCTCTCTGCGCCAAAGCCGCTCGTTGAGCGTAGGGGTGCTCGCTCCCGACCTCAGCGAAGGCTACTTCACCCGCGTCATGAGCGGCGTGGTCGAGGAACTGACTGCGGCCCACTACTTCTATTTCACCGCCTGCCACGACTGGAAGCGGGAACTTATCGAGCAATACCCGCGCATGATGGTCGAGCGCGCCGTCGATGGCTTCCTGCTGCTCAACACTCCCGCGGACAACATAGATGTGCCTGTCCCGGTGGTCGCCGTCTCCGCCCACAGCGCCGTTGAAAACGTGACCAATATTGTCGTCGATCACCATCGCGCCGTCAGCCAGGCCCTCACCCACCTCTATGAACTGGGCCACCGCCGTATCGCCTTCATCCGCGGCCCCAAGGCCATCCCCGACTCCGAGGTGCGGTGGGACACCATCCAGCAGGTAGCCCGTGAGCTTGGTCTCAAGCTCGACCCCGCGCACATCCTCCGCATCGACACCACAGGCTGGTCCATGAAGGCCGGCTACCATCCCATGGCGCCCGAAATCGGCTACAAGCCCGTTCAGGCCCTGCTTGAGAAGACTCGCAGCTTCACCGCCATCTTCTGCTTCAACGACATTGCCGCCATCGGCGCCATCCGCGCTCTCAAAGACGCAGGCCTCAGCGTCCCCGGAGACGTCTCCGTCGTCGGCTTCGATGACATCCAGTCCGCGGCCTATGCCACGCCCTCGCTCACCACCATCCGCCAGCCGCTGATGGAAATGGGAAAGCGCGGCGCTCAGATCCTGCTTGAACGCATCGCCGACCGCGAAAAGCCATATCCCGCAGAGATCGTCATGGCCCCCGAACTGGTCGTCCGCGAGTCCACGGGCCCGGCGCCGGTCCGGCGCAAGCCTTGACTCAAAATGCCGCGCTTCCATGATCGATGGGGTTTTAGCTGCAGAAAGACTCGAACCACCGGCTGATATATACCTGGGCGTGAGCTTCGCCGCAATAGTGCCGCGCATGAGGTTTTTCGGCGGCCTCTTCGGTCCATTTGAAGACGTTCAACTGCGCGTCGTTACAGTGAATGACGACCCATTTCGCCGGCTTCTGGCTCTCTGTTCCGCAAATTTCACATCGATAGACCATGTCGATCATGCTGCAGCCTCCGCTTGCTTTTCAATCTATTCACTCTTTACTGCGGCCCTGCCTGTCCTGCTACTCCAGCATCTGCAAATCCAGCGGCTCGTCCAGCAGGCAATCCATCGTCCGGATATTCTCAAGCGCCCGGCTCAGCGCAGAAGACTTGCACGGCTCCACCGTGACCACAAACGGCAATGCCTCTTGCGGATACCCCGACTTCTGCACGATTGCGCGAATATTGATCTGTTCCTTCGCCAGCGCACCGGTAATTTCCGCCACGATTCCCGGCCGGTCCACAACCCGGAAGCGAATATAGTGCGGCACCTCGAACTCCGCGCCCACATGCCCAGGCGTCGAAGGAATATCCACCCGACGCGATCCATGCGCCAGCGCCAGCAGGTCGCTCACCACCGCCACTGCCGTGGGATTCCCGCCCGCTCCATGCCCTGAAAACACTACATTGCCGCCGTAACGGCCGCTGAGAACCACCATGTTCTCCGTGCCCCGCGACCACGCCAAAGGAGAGCGCTGGGCCACCAGCATGGGCCCCACCGTGGCCGCAATCTCTTCGCCCGACCGCTCGCCCCGCGCTACCTGGCGAATCGTGCAGCCCAGATCCCGCGCATAGCTGAAGTCCACGGCTGAAATCTCGGTAATCGGCTTGGGCACAATTTCTTCGGGATTGATCTCTGCGCGCAGCGCCAGACGCATCAGAATCGCCAGCTTGGCCCGCGCATCGAACCCGCCCACATCTTCCGTCGGATCGGCCTCCGCATACCCGCGCGCCTGTGCCGTCGCCAGCACCGCCGCATACTCCGCGCCCTCTTCCATCTTGCTCAGCATGAAGTTGCAGGTGCCGTTCAAAATGCCCTCTACCCGTTCGATGCGGTCGCCGGCCAATCCTTGTTCCAGCCCTGGAATCACCGGAATACCGCCTGCCACCGCGGCGCCATATTTCAGGTCCCCGCCCTTGGCCGCAGCCAGCCGCTCAAGCTCGATGCCGTGATACGCAATCAGCTTCTTGTTGGCCGTCACCACGCTTTTTCCAGCATTGAGCGCCCGCCGCACCCAACTGCCCGCCGGCTCCAGTCCTCCTGCCAGCTCCACGATCACATCCACATCCGAAGACAGCACTGCCTCCGCATCCTCGCTCCACTCCACGCTCGACGGCACCCAGTCCACCCGCTTGCGCGCCACACCCCGGTTGAACACATGGGTCAGTTCAAGCCCTTCCGGCTGCGACTCCACAAGAATCCGCGCTGCGGAACTGCCCACCGTCCCAAAACCAAAAATGGCGATGCGCAGCGGACGCCGGACCGACGGCTCTGGTGCGAAAGAAGGCTGTTGCGACGGTACATTCAATTCGGACACCGGTATTCCCCTCTTAGGCTCTGCGTGAATGAATGAAAATCGGTAACCTCCCGATGATACCTGACCGGCACGCGCCCGTTCTCCCGGCTTACTTCCCGGCCGCTCCTCGTGTAGCATGATTCTCAGATGCGGCGCGGCCTCTCCATCTCTCTGATCCTGTTCTTCTGGCTGGGCCCCCTTGCGGCAACCCTGCCGTCACTGGCCGACGATGAGTCGCGTCTGCCCGCATGCTGTCGCCGTCACGGAGCCCACCACTGCACCATGTCCGCCCAGATGATGGGCCAGACCGCAGCCCAGATCAGGGCCGCGTTGGAGGCATCCGGCCCCATCCTCACCGCGCCCTCTCACTGCCCCTTTTTCCCTCAACACATCGCCACCCTCACTGCTCCGCTGCACGCTCTCGCCGCTGTCTCTGTCGGACTGCCCGTCCAACTCGCTCGCCCCCATTCACCCGCAGCCAGCCGTGCTGCGGCTCGCGTCAGCCAGCGCCGTACCCGCGACGACCGCGGACCTCCCGCCCTTCCTCTCGCCTGAAAACTCCGTCGAAGGTTTCTTCCCGCTTTCGGAATCCAGGCTTCGCACCTCGCAGAAAACTCATTCCGTCGCCCGATTCCAGCCTTAGCCTTATGTGCAAGGCCTGAGTCTGTTCAAGGCTTAGCCTACGTACAAGCTTGAGCTTCACAGACAAGCCTGAGCCGGAAGGTAGTCTCTGGCCAGAGCACGAGCTTTAGCTGGAGAGTACCGGCTTTAGCCTGAAGGCACGAGCTTTATCCAGAAGGTACAGGCTGTAGCCGGAAAGTATGGGCCGTAGCTGGAAGGCACAGCTTTAGCTGCAGGGTACGGGCTTTAGCCCGTACATGAAGGCCGAAAGAATGAGTGGGGCTTTAGCCCCTGAGGGACAGATCGCACAAACCACATGCGCTGTCAGAAAACCGGCCTTTTCCCCGAGCAGGTAAGAACGCCCCTTCGACGAATCTACTTCCCCTGCCATGCCTCTTGCGCGCGCTTGCACCGAGCGCTCAAGACCGCATGTCCAAGCTGGATCATCTCCGGAGGTTGTCTTTCATGCGTCTCTTTTCACGCGTTGCCGCGGCCCTCTTGCTGGCCTTTTCCATTCCCGCATTCGCCACCGTCTTTGCCACCGTGCACGGCATCGTCCATGACCCGCAGCACCGCCCCATCGCCGGCGCGACCATCGCGCTCCACGCCGACGACTCCGCCTTCGTCCTGCAAGCCACGACCGGTTCCAGTGGGGAATTCGAGTTACCCCAGGCCCCCATCGGCATCTACCGCCTGCAAATCGCGGCCCCCGGCTTTGCTCCCTTCAACCAGTCTTTAAGCATCGCCTCGGGAACCAATCCCATTCTGCATATCGAGCTATCGGTCAATGCGGCGGCTCAATCCGTCGTCGTCCAAGGCTCGCAAGCCACGGCCACTGCAGATTCCGCAACGCCCACCACCCTCATTACCCGCGCCCAGATCGAGCAGACCCCGGGCGCCAGCCGCACTCTCGGCATGCAGATGATCACCGACTACGTGCCCGGCGCTTACATGGCGCATGACATGCTCCACATGCGCGGCGGACATCAAACCAGTTGGCTCATCGACGGCATCGCCATCCCCAACACCAAAATCGATTCCAACGTCGGCCCGCAGATCGATCCCAAAGATATCGACGAGCTTGAAACCCAGCGCGGCAGTTACTCCGCCGACGTAGGCGACCGCACATACGGCGTCTTCAACGTGCTCCCCCGCAATGGCTTCGAGCGCAACCGCGAAGGCGAACTGCTGCTTTCAGCGGGCAATCTCTACACCGGCGAAACCCAGCTTTCCTTCGGCGATCACTCCGAAAAAGCCGCATGGTACGCCAGCCTCAACGGTTCCCGCTCTAACTATGGCTTGGCTCCCCCTATAACATCCATCGAGCACGATGCCACCAACTCCGAGAGCGGTTTCCTGTCCGTCATTCGCAATCAGACGCCCAAAGATCAGCTCCGCCTCAACGCCCAATTTCGCGAAGACTACTTTCAGATTCCCTATGACCCCGATCCCAATGACTGGGAGCAGGCCAGCCAGTATTACGAGTCCTACGGCCTGCGCGACGGGCAAACCGAGCGAGACGCCTTCGTCATCGCCAACTGGGTCCATACCTTCTCGCCCAAGGCCCTGGTTTCCGTGGCCCCTTTCTATCACTTCAATAAGGCCGATTACGATTCCCCCGCAACCGACTATCCCGCCGCGACCACCTGGCACCAGGCTTCGAACTATGCCGGGATGCAAGCCGATGTCCGCGCCGACGCCGGTCCCAATAACTTCTCCGGAGGCTTCTATTCCTTCTATCAGGCGGAAAACGATCTGTTCGGCGTCGTCGTCAACGATGGCACCGCGGCATCCACGCCCAATACGACTGACTCCGCCAACGCCAAGCTCTTCGAGTTCCACATCGCCGACCATCTCCACTTGGGCCAATACATTACCCTGCTCGGCGGAATGCGCTTCTCCCTCTATCGCGGCGGCCTCGATGAAAGCGCCGCCTATCCCCGCATCGGCGCCACCGTTGAAATCCCCCGCCTTCATTGGGTGCTGCGGGGTTTCTACGGACACTTCTTCCAGCCCGCGCCGCTGCTCACCGTCTCCAGTTCCGCTCTCAATTACGCATCAAGCCTGCACACCGGTGAGAATGCCTTTACGCCCCTGCCCTCCGAGCGCGATGAGGAGCATCAGTTCGGTATCCAGATTCCCTACAAAGGCTGGCTGCTCGATGTAGCTAACTTCAAAAGCCGCGTCAATAACTTCCTCGACCACTCCAACATCGGCGAATCGAATATGTACTTTCCCATCGCCGTCGATGGCGCGCTGGTCCGCGCCTGGGAACTCACCCTCCGCTCCCCGCAGCTCGCACACTTCGGCCAACTCCATGTCACTTACTCCAACCAGATCGCCGAGCAGCGCGGCGACATTATTGGTGGCTTCACCTGCAGCATTCCCGCCGATGACGCCTGCAACCTCGGCCCCGACTACACGCCCGTCGATCACGACCAGCGCCACACCCTCAACACCGGCTTCACCGCCAACCTGCCCACGCACACATGGTTTGCCACCAATGTCTACTACGGCTCAGGATTTTCGAATGGTCTCGCCGGTGCCGATCAAGGCCCGTATAACGGCCCCTATCTCCCCGTCCATACGACCTTCGATGTCTCGGCGGGGCGCGCCTTCGGGGAACGCTGGAAGCTCTCAGCCTCCGTGCTCAACGTAACCAATCACCGCGTCTTGCTCGATAACTCCATCACCATCGGCGGCTTTCACTTCAACGACCCGCGCATGATCTCGGGCGAGTTGCGCTACCGCTTCCACTTCTAAGTGGAGACACAATCGAAGCTTGCAGATTTTAGGCTTAAAGAGGATAAGATAAAAATCCATGGCCAGCATCTTCGAGAAACTTAACCTCAAAGACCATCAGGAAATCCTGGTGTTGAACGCGCCTGCGAGCTTCGAACCGGAGCTCGCAGGCCTGCCCGTCCTAACCATTCACCGCGGCATCGAGTCGGTGCCGGAGATTCGTTTCTCTCTCGCCTTCGTCACCCGCAAAAGTGAAGTAGACGCCCTCGGCCCCCAGATTGCCGCGCGCGCCAAAGGCGATGCCCTCATCTGGTTCGCCTATCCCAAAGGCACATCGAAAAACTACACATGCGATTTCAATCGTGACACCGGCTGGGATGCTCTGCACTCCGCAGGATTCGACACCGTGCGCGCCGTTGCCATCGATGCCGACTGGTCGGCGCTGCGCTTTCGCCGCGTGGAATACATCAAGCCGCGCTAACTCCGCCAACGCCCTATGCCGTCTGGAAGAGTCCCGGCAACACCACGCCCGCCTTGCCTTCCACAACATTGGTAAACGACGACGCATTCAACGGCGACTCCGGCCCGACATACACCGTGCGCGCACCGGAGTGCCGCGCCCAGTTCACGAAGTTAGCCGCGGGATACACCGAGCCCGAAGTGCCCACCACCACCATCAACGTGGACTTCGCAATCTCCCTCTCGATCCGCTCCATCTCCAGCGGCACCTCGCCGAAAAATACGATGTGCGGCCTCAAACGCCCGCCGCATTCGCAGCGGCCTACTTCGGCAAGGTTACGATAGACTTGGCGATCGTCGACTGGAGCCCGTCCGCATTCCCGTTCGCACCGCGCCTTGGCCAGTTCGCCATGCATGTGCACCATCCGCACCGACCCGGCACGCTCATGCAAATCGTCCACATTCTGCGTGCAAAGAAAGAACCGGTCGCCTAACTTCGCTTCTAACTCAGCCAATGCAAGATGTGCGGGATTCGGCTTGACCGTCAACCCTTGTTCGCGCCGTGCCGAATAGAACGCCCATACCCCGGCAGGATCGCGTCGCCACGCATCCGGCGTGCAGATATCCTCCACCCGATGTCCTGCCCACAACCCATCTTCCGCACGAAAAGTAGGCAGCCCGCTCTCCGCGCTGATTCCCGCACCCGTCAACACAAACACCCGATCGTCCCGCCCCACAGAAATACTTGCCATTGTCTTACTCCCTTTTTATTCACGCAGCAGCGACCATCCCACAAACAAGCCGGCTAGCTACCCCGCTGACTCGCTGACCAGCCGCTTTCAAGGCTCCAGCAAGATCTTTCCCGTCGTCTTGCGTCCTTCCAGGTCCATCTGCGCCTGGGCCGCCTCGGCCAGAGAATACAAGTGCTCGGTCCGCAGCTTCAGTTGCCCCGTCTCGGCCCAGTTCAATACCTCTCCGGCCCGCCACTCCAACTCGGCGCGCGTCGCCACGTAATGCCACAGCGTGGGCCGCGTCACAAACAACGATCCCTTGCCGCTCAGTTGAATCAGGTCGAACGGCGGCACAGGCCCGCTCGATGCACCGAATAAAGCCAGCAACCCACGCGGACGCAGGCAATTCAAACTGCTCGCAAAGGTCGTCTTCCCCACCGAGTCGTAGACCACATCCACGCCCTTGCCATCCGTCAGGCGCTTGACCTCGGTTTCGAAATCCTGCTCGGTATAAAAAATCACTTCCGCCGCACCGGCCTCACGCGAGAGCGCGGCCTTTTCTTCCGTGGAGACGGTCGTAATCACCCGCGCTCCCAGCCGTGCCGCCATCTGCGTCAGCAGCAACCCCACGCCACCCGCGCCCGCGTGAATCAGCGCCGTATTTCCCTCTTTCAGTGGAAACGTGGAGTACGCCAGGTAATGTGCTGTCATTCCCTGCAACAGCGCAGCCGCGGCTTGCTCCGGACTGAGCCCGTCCGGCACCTTCACCAGTCGCGCCGCCGGCACCAGGGCATACTCGGCATAACTGCCCAGCACATTGGTCGAAGCCACCGCATCTCCAGCCGCAAATCCGGTGACTCCAGGTCCCAGTTCCTCCACCGTGCCCGCCGCCTCGCTGCCCGGTGTCAGTGGCAGCGTCGCGGGATAAATGCCCTTGCGAAAATAAACCTCTATGAAGTTGACGCCCACGGCCTCGACGCGAATCAATACCTGTCCCGGCCCCGGCGCGGGAATAGGCAGATCGGCCAGTTGAAGGACCTCGGGTCCTCCGGTCTCGCGAAACTGAATGGCTTTCATAACAGCGTCAGAATGCACCCTCAGACCGCCCCACCGCAAGAGTACGCAGAGGCCGGCCTCTCTCCTCAAATAGAAAACCCCATCCATCTCTGGGCGGGGTTTTAGAATTTCGAGAAACTCAATCGCTGTAAAAGTCGGCCTAGAAGTTACCCTCGCGCCCGTCCGACAACATGCTCGGCTCTTCCGGAGCGCGCAGCCGCACCAGGCGATCGATCGCATACGGCGTGCGCTGCTGGCTGGTGTAGTAATGCCGCACCTGCAGTTCGCCCAATAGCCCTATCGCAAGCATCTGGATACCGGCCACGATCAGCACCGCGCCAATCACAAACAACGGCCCGTGCTGGTCCATCACATTCTGGTGCGGCTCCAAAATCTTCATGCCCAGCAGCAGCATCGAGATAAAGCTACCCACGACAATGCCCAGTGCGCCGAAGCTGCCGAAGAAGTGCAGCGGCCTGCTCATGTACTTCAGCAAAAATCGAATCGTCAGCAGATCGAAGAACACGCGGAACGTGCGCCCGATGCCATAGTGGCTCTTGCCCCGCTCGCGATTCAGGTTCTTGATCGGAATCTCGCAGATCGACGCCCCATACCAACTCGCCAGCGCGGGAATAAAACGATGCATCTCGCCGTACAGCGGGATGTTCTGAATAACCTCGCGGCGATAAGCTTTATAAGTCGTGCCAAAGTCGTGAATATCTACGCCCGACAGCTTCGCCATCAGCCAATTGGCACAGCGCGAAGGAATGCGCCGCATTACGAAGTTATCGATACGCTCTTTGCGCCAGCCCGAAACAACGTCATATCCCTCCTCGAGCTTTTCGAGAAAGTTGGGAATTTCATTCGGGTCGTGCTGCAAATCGCCATCCATGGCGAGAATAAATTCACCAGAGGCATTGTCGAACCCTGCCGCCAATGCCGAGGTCTGGCCAAAGTTGCGGCGCAGCTTCACCACCAGAACGCGGCTGTCCACTGCGGCAATCTCTTCCAGCAGCTTGTAGGTGCGGTCGCTGGATCCATCGTCCACCAGCACCAGCTCGAAACTATCGCCTACTTGCTCCATCACTTGCTTTAAGCGGGCATAGAGGGCAGTTACATTTTCCTCTTCGTTATGGAAGGGGACGACGATTGAATATTTCGGCATACATCCAGTATAGATGCCTTATAGATGAAAATGACGCAAATCTTCGCCCGCAGATACACGCAATTCACCCCGCGAAAGCAAATGTGACTGCAATCACATCTGCCGCTCGTCCATCTCGAACTACCGGTCCAGTTCGTCGAGCATCGCCTGCATTTCGCTTAACGCATGACGATTGCCGCTGCGTGCCGCGCAATTGATGCCGGATTTAAGCCGTTCGATCGCCTCGGCCGTGCGGCCCGCGCTCGACAACGTCTGTGCCGCCATAAAATATCCTGCCGTGTAGTCTGGATCGTTGGCCAGCAGCGCATCGAACTCCGCCACCGCCGAGGCCGTCTCACCCCGGCTGGCCAGTTCCACCGCAATGCCATAACGGGCAAAGCTGTTCTTCGGGTCCAGCGCGAGAATCTCTTTTAGTCCTGCGATCTTGTCCATTTGCTCGATTGTGGGTGAACCGCACCCCAGGGAAATTTGCGTAATTTGGTGGGATTGCCGAAACTGGAACAGTGCCTTCCGGCCAACCGGCCGCCACTTCTTCCATTGTAGCTGGCGCCGGGGCAATTGCGGAGCCGGGTAGCTCGCTTGAATGACCGCACGTGAATGATTGGAGCAAGTACGGAATGAGTCCGACCGATAACAATTCGATTGTACGCACGGTGGCCAGCACGCAATCGGAAATGACTGAGATCATCCTGCCCAATGACACCAACACCTTGGGTAACATGCTCGGTGGCCGCCTGATGCACTTCATCGATCTCACCGGCGCCATGGCGGGCTACCGGCACGCCCGCAGCCACATCGTCACCGCCGCCATGGACCACATCGATTTCATCCAGCCCGTCCACGTCGGCGACCTGCTCATCCTCAAGTCCAGCGTCAACCGGGCCTTCTCCACCTCCCTTGAAGTTGGCGTCAAAGTCTGGGTGGAACATCCCCAAAGCGGTGTGCTGCTGCATGTAGCCAGCGCCTATCTCGTCTTCGTCGCCATCGACAAAGAAGGCAACCGCCTCAAGGTGCCCCGCCTGCTGCCCGAAACTCCTGACGAAATTCGTCGCTATGAAGATGCGCAGCGCCGCCGCGAACATCGGGAGGCGGAGTCTACCCGTCGCAAAGAGGCGCGCGTCGCCGCCGCCGGCCAGGACAATCCGGCATCCGCCGCAAACGGTAAGTAAACAGCATCCAGCCTCGATCCCGAGAGATTGAGAGAGCTTGAAGAGGAGTTACCAACACTATGGCGCATTCACATGCCATGCCTTCGCCCGTGGCCCTGCCCGGCGTCTCGAAAATCGTCGCTGTCGGCTCCGGCAAGGGCGGAGTGGGCAAAACCACCGTCGCCGTCAACCTGGCCATTGCGCTCTCCCGGCTCGGCCAGCGCGTCGGCCTCATCGATGCCGATATCTACGGGCCCAACGTGCCCCTGATGATGGGCTCCACGCAGCAGCCGCGTGTGGACGCCGACAACCAGATCGAGCCCAATCTGACTCACGGCATCAAGACCATCTCCATCGGCTACATCTCGCCCGGCGACAAGCCCCTGGTCATGCGCGGACCCATGCTCCACCAGATCATCCGCCAGTTCCTGCAGCAGGTGCAGTGGGGCGAGCTTGACTACCTCATTGTCGATCTGCCTCCGGGTACCGGCGACGTTGTCATCTCGCTGGTCCAGACCGTGCCTCTCACCGGCGCGGTCGTCGTCTCCACACCCAGCGACGTGAGCCTTCAGGATGCGCGCAAGGCGCTGGAGATGTTCGGTCAGGTCAACGTCGAGGTGTTGGGCATCGTCGAAAACATGAGCCACTTCACCTGCCCCCACTGCCATCAGGAGATCGACATCTTCTCCAAGGGCGGAGCCGAACGCACCGCGCAGCAATTCGGCATCCCTTTCCTGGGCGCAATCGAATTGGTGCCCGCCATCCGCGAAGGTGGAGACCGCGGCCTGCCCGTCGCGCTGGCCGGTCCCAAGAGCCCGCAGGCCGCGGAGTTCTATGCCATCGCCCAAAAGCTGATGGAGCGCGCCGAAGCCGCCGCTGCCGCCAATAAAGATGTACTCGAAATCAGCTAATCGGGCTAATTGGATTGAACTGCATTCACTCATCGCAGCCATCCAGCGGACAAAGGAAAAGCGGGGCACTCACCCCGCTTTCCTTTTAGACAGATTTCAGCCGAACCACCATCCGAGTTCCAGAGGACTGATCCCTGTCCGCTGTTCTCTGTCTACTGTTCTCTGTTCCTATCGCCAGTGCCCTTCCTCCATCACCCAGCCGTCGCGGTGATGAACCCAGCGATGAGCGACCCAGTGCGCATGGCCGCGCGGCGGATGCTCATAGTGGCCAGGCACCCAGACATAACGTCCGCCGTCCCAGCGATGATAGCCGCCGATCCATATGAATCCGGCCCCGGGAGGCGGACCCGGATGTTCAATAATCGGCGCGGGCGGCCCGATCCGAATAGCGACCTGTGCAAATGAGGCCGCGGGAAGAAGCGTGAGAGCGAGCAGAACTGCCAGTGCAGTTTTTTTCACGTTGAGTCGATCCTCCAGCGTTAAAGTAGGCCGGAATCATGTTGGCGTTCCGGCCTGCTGAATTCAACGCGCCTCCTGCGGAATAGTTGCGCAGTTCGTATGCAGATCTTCCAGCAACCCGTCGGAAAATCTGCCGTGCTCTGCGCTCACCTGTCCGCGCTCATCCGGGAGAGCGGCATTGCAGCGTTAGGTAAGATGCAATGCCCGCGTCCCGGAGTGGTCCGCTCCGGCTTTTAGGTCGAATAAATTTCTAGCTGCACTATGCCGCGGTCGACACTTCCAGCACTTCCGTCAGCGCCTCGGCAGCCGTTACGCAAGCCGCGCGGTTCACATCGTGATGCGTAACCAGCCGGATCAAATTCGGCCCGACAATGCTGGCCAGAATGCCTCTTGCCTTGAGTCCGGCAATCGCATTCGCTGGAGTCACCGCTCCGGTCAGCTCGAAGATCACAATGTTCGTCTCGACCGTATCGACGTCGATCGAAACTCCGTCCATGTGCGAGAGGGCTTCGGCCAGCAGGCGTGCGTGGGTGTGGTCCTCTTTGAGCCGTGCAGGCATCTGCTCCAGAGCGATCAGCCCGGCCGCTGCCAGAATGCCCGCCTGCCTCATCCCGCCGCCCAGCGCCTTGCGATAAATCCGCGCCTGCTCGATCAGTTCCGCAGAGCCCGTCAGCATCGACCCCACCGGGGCGCAAAGCCCCTTCGACAGGCAAAACATTACCGAGTCGAAACCGCGGGTCAGCGTCTTCACATCCACACCCAGAGCCGCCGCGGCGTTGAAGATGCGCGCCCCATCCAGATGCACCGGCAGCTTGCGCTCTTTGGCCTGCGCCCAGATCTCTTCCATCACTGCCAGCGGAGTGACCCGGCCGCCGGCCATGTTGGCCGTGTTCTCAATTTCGATCAGACCCGTAGCCGCGTGAAACGACCCGCGCTTCTTGATCGCCGGCTCGATATCCTTCCAGCGCAAAATGCCGTCCGCCGTTGGAACCGCGCGCACCAGGCAGCCCGAAAACACCGCCGCCGTCGCCATTTCCCAATCCAGAATGTGTGAGCGCGACTCGCAGATGACCTCTTGGCCCGGCTGCGTATGCAAACGAATTCCGATCTGGTTGCCCATCGTGCCCGTAGGCACAAACAGCGCAGCCTCGCGCCCAAATGTCTCCGCCGCCCGCTTCTCCAGCAGATTGATCGTGGGGTCTTCGCCGTAGACGTCGTCGCCCACCTCGGCCGCGGCCATCGCTGCCCGCATCTCCGGCGTGGGGCGGGTTACAGTATCCGAACGTAGATCGATAATCGCTGCCAATGTCATCGTCCCTTCTGGTTATGAATCTTGCGAAGAAATTTCTGTCAGAACGTATCGCCGATTTGAATGAACAGTTCCCCTGCCGGCTACAGACCCGGCAATGCGATCCGGCTTACTCCAAAAACTCGTCGGACTGCCAGGAAACGCATCACTCGCTGTTATGGAATCTGCGCCATGGGTAACTCCATCACCGGGGTCCTCTTGCCATTGCTGACCGCATAAGCCCACAGCCCATGAAAGCCGTCTCGCAGTCCCGGCTGCGCCTTCAGCAGCGCGCTCATCACTGCAATCGCCTCGGTCCGTTGCGCGGCAGGATCGCTGACGCCCGTCGACTCGTAGACCACGCCCAGGTCCGCCTGGTGCAACGACAAATCCACGCTCATCGCGTCGATCTTCCAGGTCCGGGGACCGTCCGGCAGCGAATAAGGAAACGTGGGCGCTCCCTTCAACTGCGCCTGCTCCTGGCCAAGCTTCTCCAGGTTGGGCGACGAAAGAAAGTCCACCGGCACCAGCAGCGAGCGCGCTGCCTCGTAGGAAAACCAAGCCGCCCACGGCTCGTCGGACCGGGCCTGATCGCGGGCGCGCGTCCAATACCAGACGCCGTCATGGCCGTCCAACATGCCCTGGCGCGCCGAAAAACCGCCCAGCTTCCACCCGCCCGAGCCGCCGTCCCAGCCCAGAATAAATCCCAACTGCCCGGCCAGCGGAGAACCCAGCGCATCGGCCAGCACCACCGCGTACCGGCCCGGCGGCAACGCCCGCATATTGACGGTCACCGTGAGCGAGCCATTTGTGTTGGAACAGAAAAACTGCGTATCGGCGGGCGCGGTCAAGCTGGTGGCGTCCAGCAGGTAGGCATTCCGCAGCAGAATCTGGCTGTCTTTCACCAGCGGCGCTGCCTGTTCCGCCGCTCCGCGAATCCCTTCCCACTCCGCCTGCTCGGCCGGCAACAGCGCAGCCTGCAAAGTCGTAAAGTCCTGCTGCGCAACCGCCGTGAACAGCCGAGTCGCTGCTGCCGCCAGCGCCTCGCGGTCCTGGGGCGGCAGCCCCGCCTGCGACGTGCACGTTGCGGCATACACGGGTCCCGCTGCCATCGACAGCAGGACGGGCAAAGCCCAGCCTTTCCAGCACAGCCGCATTGCGGTCCAGCACAGGCGCATTCGGGCAAATCCTCTCCACCCGCGAAGCCTTTTGTGAGCGTTCACGAGCCACTGTTAGTCTAGTACACAGTAGCGGCAGACTGCCGCCGCTGGGCCCTGCCATGTGGCGCTGGCTTGGGGCCGCAGGAGCCGGTTTCCATGAGCACATCGTTGCCGCAACAACTGCCGCTCTCGCGGAGATCGTTCCCCGTGGTCAGCCTCATGGCTTATGCGGTTTTCTCCGTAGCCCTGCTCGCGATCCCGGCTTCGCTCCTCGCCCAAGCATCGGCGCCGCCTGCTCCAACCGCCCAAAAACCTCCAGCGGCTTCCCCAACGCACAAGCCCGCACACAAAACGGTTCGCCGTCAGGTCCGGCCCAGCAGCGCTAAGCCGCAGACCGCCGCTGCGCCCGTTCCGCCTCCCGAGCCCCCTCCCATCGAGATTCCGCATTGGCCCGTGAACGACCGCCCGGCCGAAGCGATAGTCACCTGGGACAACAAAGGTCTGCGCATCAGCGCGTCCAACTCCAGCCTCATGCAGATTCTCGCCGAGGTCTCCACCGTGACCGGCGTCAAAGTGGATGGAATCAGCAGCGATCAGCGGGTCTTCGGCGTCTACGGCCCAGGTCAGGCGCGCGACGTACTCTCCCAGGTCCTGCAGGGCTCCGGCTACAACGTCGTCATGATCGGCGATCTCGGCCAGGGCGCTCCGCGGCAGATCGTGCTCACCTCGCGCGGTTCCGGCGGCACCCCTCCCCCCCCCATACGGAACGCCGCGGTCGCCAGCGACGATGACGCCGATACCGATGCCGACGACCCACCGCAGCCGCCCCCGCCGCCAGCCCAGCCGGCCCCCGTCGTTCCCATGCGCCCCAACTTCGGCGGAGCCAACCCCGCCAATCCCGGCGGCCAGCCCCGCACCCCGCAGGAACTGCTGCAGGATATCCAGCAGCGTCAGCAGCAGCAGCAACAACCGCAATAGCCAGGCAGCCTCGCGCCTGGACACAGCACTCTCAGAGCCTTCAAAACAAATGAGTTGTTGCCAGGAATAAAGCCAATACCACACCCGTGGCGAATTGCCCGAGGGCGTGGGAAAAACTCTAACGGACTCTAAATTCAGCCTGGAAGCTCTACAGTACCTGTGCCACTTCGGGCTGGGCCTTCACGGTGGCCGGCCGCGTCTGTGGGCGCATCAACGCAAAAGCCACTCTGAAAATTCCATATGCTGCGAGCACGCCAAACGCCATTGAGCCCAGCGCGGCACAAATCAACATCACTAAATTCAATAAATCAGCCATTACTCCGCCTCAGTCAACTGCCTTGGGCATATAGGTACTACACATATCGGCATCCTGGCCGCCGGAGTAATTCCGGCAAAAGCCGCCAGGAACGTCTCTGCGATTCTCGCAGAAAATCCCGCCGCGTTGACCCTTGATTCTGTTGACCAATAGAATACCTCCAGGACGTTGCAATCCGGTAACTTGTCGATTGCCTCGTCTGGAAGTACCCGCCATTCCCATTTATTGCCTCATCATGCCAATCACTCACATCTCGGTGCGCGGGGCGCGCCAGCACAATCTTCAGGACATCAACGTCCGCATTCCCCGCAATACGCTTACGGTCATCACCGGTCTCTCCGGCTCGGGCAAAAGCTCGCTCGCCTTCGATACCATTTACGCCGAAGGGCAGCGCCGCTATGTTGAAACCCTCTCGGCCTACGCCCGCCAGTTTCTCGACCAGATCGAGCGCCCCGACGTGGATTCCATCGAGGGACTCAGCCCGGCCATCTCTATCGAGCAAAAAACTACCAGCCGCAGTCCACGCTCCACAGTGGGCACCATCACTGAAATTTACGACTATCTTCGCCTGCTTTACGCCTCGATAGGTACGCCCCACTGCCCCAACTGCGGCCGCCCCATCGCCCGCCAGACGGCGGAGCAGATCGTGCAGCGCATTCTTCAATCGGGAACCGGCGAGCGTGTCACCGTGATGGCCCCGGTGGTGCGAGGCCGCAAAGGCGAGTTCAAAGACCTGCTTGACCAACTGGACCAACAAGGGTTCCGCGCCCGCATCGACGGCGAAGTGTACGACCTCTCCGAGCCTCTGCAACTGGACAAGCGCAAGAACCACACCATCGAAGCCGTCATCGATCGCATCCTGCTGAAAACCGCGCCCGTCGATCCGGCCGCCGCTCCAGGCGCCAAGCCATCGGTTGAAAAGCGTCTCGACGCCGCCGTCACCAAGGCCCTGCAGCTAGCCAATGGCCTCGCTCTCGTCGGCCTTTCCGGCGGCGAAGAGCAGTTGTTCTCCTCGTCCATGGCCTGCCCTGACTGCGGTCTCGACGTGCCCAAGCTGGAGCCACGCAGCTTCTCCTTCAACTCCACCTTCGGCGCCTGCCCGGAGTGCCACGGCCTCGGCTCGCTCTACGATCTCGATCCCGCCAAGGTCATCACCGACTGGTCCAAGCCCCTGCTTGACGGAGGCCTCGGCCCCGGCTCCGCCTCGCAATATCTGCTCAAACTCGTCCATCTGGCCGCCGGCCGCTACGACATCGATCTCAAGACGCCGTTTGAAGACCTGCCCGCCCGCCAGCAGCACATCCTCGTCTATGGCCCGCCCAAAAACGAGGCCCCGCGCACCGGTTTCCACGGCATTCTCACCTATCTGCGCGACACCATTGAAGAAGCCCGCAGCGACGGCTACCGCGACTACATGATGAACTTCATGTCCGCCACCCCCTGCCCCGTCTGCCGCGGCAAGCGTCTGCGCCCCGAGTCCCTCGCCGTCAAAATCGCCGGCCTCTCCATCGCCGACTTCACCGCCCTGCCGCTCAACCGCGCCCTCTCGGCCGCCATCGGCATCACCTTCACCGATCGCGAAGCCCTGGTCGCCGAGCGCATCCGCCGTGAGATTGTCGAGCGCCTTGAGTTCCTCTCCGCCGTCGGCCTCAACTACCTCTCGCTGGACCGCAACGCTTCCACCCTGTCCGGCGGGGAGGGCCAGCGCATCCGTCTCGCCACCCAAATCGGCTCCAAGCTTCGCGGCGTGCTTTATGTCCTCGATGAGCCTTCCATCGGCCTCCACCAGCGCGACAACGAGCGCCTCATTCATGCCCTCGAACAGTTGCGCGACCTCGGCAACACGGTCCTGGTGGTCGAGCACGATGAAGACACCATCCGCCACGCCGACTATGTGCTCGATCTCGGTCCCGGCGCGGGCCGTCTCGGCGGCCATGTCGTCGCCGAAGGCACACCCGACCAGATCATGGCCTGCCCCGAGTCGCTTACCGGACGCTATCTCTCCGGAGCCGCCTCCATCCTGCAGCGCGCCAAGCCCCGCCCGCTCACCGGCAAATGGCTCACCGTCACCGGCGCTCGCGAGCACAATCTGCAGGACGTGAACGTCCGCATCCCGCTCGGCGTCATGACCGTCGTCACCGGCGTCAGCGGCAGCGGCAAAAGCACCCTCATCAACGACATTCTTTACCGCTCGCTGGCCCACACCATCTACGGCTCGCGTGAGGAACCCGGCGCCCACGAGTCGCTCGAAGGCGCCGAGCAGCTCGACAAGGTCATCCGCATCGACCAGTCGCCCATCGGCCGCACCCCGCGCTCCAACCCGGCCACCTACACCCAGGTCTTCTCGCCCATCCGCGACATCTTCGCCATGCTGCCCGAGTCGCGCGAGCGCGGATACAAGCCCGGCCGCTTCAGCTTCAACGTTGCCGGAGGCCGCTGCGAAACCTGCCAGGGCGACGGCCAGCGCCGCATCGAAATGAACTTCATGCCCGACGTCTACGTGCAATGCGAAATCTGCAACGGGCGCCGCTATAACCAGGAAACCCTCGCCGTAAAATTCAACGGCCACTCCATCGCCGACATTCTCGACCTCACCATCGAGGACGCGCTCACCGTGCTCGCCGACGTTCCGCAGGTGCGCCAAAAGCTGCAGACGCTGGTCGATGTAGGGCTCGGCTACGTCCGCCTCGGACAAAGCGCCACCACCCTCTCCGGCGGCGAAGCGCAGCGCATGAAGCTGGCCCGCGAGCTCTCCAAGCGCCAGACCGGCCGCACCCTTTACATGCTCGACGAGCCTACCACCGGCCTGCATTTCGATGACGTGCGCAAGTTGCTTGAAGTGCTCCACCGCCTCGCCGATCTCGGCAACTCCGTGGTCATCATCGAGCACAATCTCGACGTCATCCGCAACGCCGATTGGATCTTGGACATGGGTCCGGAAGGCGGCGAAGACGGCGGCCACCTCATCGCCCAGGGCAGGCCGGCGCAGATCGCCGCTGTCCCTGCTTCCTATACCGGCCAATTCCTTGCGCGCTACTACAAATCCAGCGACGGGCGCCTGTTGCCGATTGAGCCGGAACCCGATTTCATCGAGGTTGCCCCCGACGTTGAGACCGGTCCGGCCTCCGGTAAAGATACGGCCTCTTCGAAGCCGCAGACCAAGAAGAGAGTCGCCCGGCAGCCCGATCCCGAAGCGGTTCCCGAGCCTTCCAAGGCAAGACGCACCGCAGCCAAGAAGCCGGCCGTCAAGAAAGCGGCAAAAACCGCCGCCGAAAAGTCCTCTCGGAAGCTGGCCAAAACGCCTGCTAAAAAGACCGCGAAGAAAAGGCCGGCGCGCGCATGACCCCCTTTCCGGAGCATCTGCCCGGCGAGCCGGAGGACAACCAGCCTCCGGCAGAAAGCTCCCTCTCTGAGCCGGCGCCGTCTCCCTGGCCGGCCCAGCCCGCGGGCCCCGAGTCGCACGAAAACTCTCCACCCGAGTATCTGTCCGCGCCCCCGCTCTTTGCCTCCTATACCCAGCCGTACGTCCCTCCGCCGGTGCGCATCCCGCATCTGGGACACGTAGTTCTGCTGGCGGTCATGCTGACGTTCGGCCTGTTGGCCTCGGCCGCGCTCACCCAGACCGCCCTTCATTTCCATCTCTTCGGCGTTTCCACCGTCAAGCAGGCAGTCGACGATGTTCGCTACGCCCTGGGCAGTCAGGCAATTGTTTACCTCACGACGTTCATCGCTTGCCTCATCGTCTTTCCGCTGGTCTGGCACAAAAGCTTTTTTGCTGGGATTCACTGGCGCGCCGTTACGGCCATCCGTCTGCGCCGGCGTCTCCTCGCTGCCGCCGCTGTCTGCTTTGTTCTCGCCCTCGTCAATGGAATCCTGATGCCCGGGCCTGCCGATGCCCCCATCGACCGCATCTTCCGGATGCCCGGCGCAGCCTGGCTCCTGTTCGGCTTCGGCGTCACCCTCGCGCCCTTCTTTGAAGAGATCGCCTTCCGCGGCTTCCTGCTGCCCGCCCTCTGCACCGCCTACGACTGGCTTGCCGAACGAAACGGCCAGTCCCCGGCCCCCTGGCCCGATGAAAACGGCCATCCGCGGTGGTCCCTGCGCGCCATGGCCGTCGGCTCCGTCCTCACCAGCATTCCCTTCGCCCTGATGCACGCCGACCAGACCGGCTACTCGCTCGGCCCGTTCCTCCTGCTCGTCTGCGTCAGCCTCGTTCTCTGCGTGGTGCGGCTCAGCACCCGCTCCCTGGCCGCCAGCGTGCTCGTTCATGCCAGCTACAATTTCCTGCTCTTCTCGCTCATGCTGCTGGGCACCAGCGGCTTCCGCCATCTCGACAAAATGTAGCCGTCCACCCGGGCTGTGCAGCCTACCCGCGCAGGTTTTCAGAAACTCTTCCGTCCCAAAACCGGCGGGAAAATTGCTCGTCCTGCGGCCAACTTGCCTTCCTGCCGGCTCATGAATCGCTTTACAATCGAAACGAATGACCATTCCTACCCACGCTCAACGACTGCTCTCCCTTTTGGCGCGCATCAGCTTCCGCCTTGGACAATTCAAGCTCTCTTCCGGCGGCACCAGCGACTATTACATCGACTGCCGCACCACCACGCTCCATGCCGAAGGCGGACGCCTCACCGGCCATGCCGTCCTTGAGTTGCTTGAGGAGCACGGCATCGAAGCCGAGGCCGTCGGCGGACTCACCCTGGGCGCCGACCCCATCGTCTCCAACGTGGCCACCGCCAGCGCCTGGCGCGCACTCACCACCCCCGGCGCTCCCTTGCTGCATGGCTTCCTGGTCCGCAAAGTCGAGAAAACGCATGGCACCGGCCGCCGCATCGAAGGTTTCTTCCGCGAAGGCGCCCGCGTCGTCATTGTCGATGATGTCTGCACCACCGGCGCCTCCACCGTCACCGCCATTGAGGCCGCCCGCGAAGCCGGCATGACTGTCGCCGCCGTGGTTTGCCTGGTCGAGCGCGAAGAAGCCAATGGCCGTCCCGCCGTCGAAGCCGCCGCTCAAGATGCCCCGTTCCTGCGCCTCTTCTCGGCAAACGGCGTTCGCGAAGAGCATGTCAGACAGCTTGCCGCCCCCCAGGCCTGAACCTCCGGCAGAGCCCAAAAATCCGCAGCCCAATGCAAAACGAGCCATCCCGCCTCTGCGGAGATGGCTCGTTTTCGTTTCAGCGGTTAGGTTCCGTTTTACTTGCTCAGCCCTTCATTGCTTGCCACCGGAGTCGTCGACTGATCGCCGCCACTCAGGTTCGACAGCAATTGGATCTCAACCCGGCGATTTTGCTTGCGTCCTTCCGCCGTGTTGTTCGGAGCCACTTCCTTGTCCTTGCCGATGCCGATCAGATAGAAGCGGTGCGCCGGCACGTTGTACTTCGACGCCAGGTACTGAACCACCGCATCCGCGCGCCGCTGGCTCAGTTGGTAGTTGTACTCAGCCGGGCCGGTCGAGTCCGTTCCGCCCGTCACTTCGAGAATGTAGCTCTTTGCCGACCCAAGCTGCCCCGCAAAGCTGTCTAACTGGGCTCGGTCGTCCTTGGTCAGTGCCGCCTTGTCGAATCCGAACGTCACCGCAACATTGGCCATCGACTTGTAGTTGTCCAGCCCCTTCACAACACTGTCCAGCGAGTCGGCGCGATGCACCGCGTCATTGGCCGACGTTTCCGCATCTCCTGCCGCCTTGCTGGCGCTCTGCGCATTCTGTGTAGCCGTGTCCGCCGCTCCCTGCGCCTGCTGAATCCCCGCCTGCGCCCGGTCGTTCACGTCGTGGATCTGCCGGTTGTTGTCTGCCGTCTTCTCGTCAAGCTGGTTGGTATGATCCACCAGCGGCGCCGTCTGATTGCGCACATAATTCTTGGTCGCACACCCCGTCACACCCGCGAGCGCCACGGCCGCCATCAATAATCCAATCCGATTCGTGATCATTTTTCCTTATCCTCCGGTCGCCCGAACTGGGTCGTTGTGTAGATGGTCCCAGCCACGGACGGAGATGCTTTCATGACGTCAACACTCTTGCATCCCCAGGGCCAAAGTCGCCTTCTCCCAATAACCCCTCTATTTACAGTCCTTTAACCAAAAATCCTCCCGCGTCCTCATACCGCGATTGCCATGTAATTTTTACCCTCCCGGGTAAGGATTGCGCTGCTTTCCCACTCTCCGTGCATCTCTTTCCAGGGCCCGTTATCCTAAGAGTTGGATTTCCCGGCACTTGGCCGCGCCCCAAAATCGTTCCCATGGACCTCTACGAGAAAATCCGTTCCCTGCCCATGCAGCCTGGCGTCTATCTCTACAAGAACGCCGAGGGCGAAATCATTTATGTGGGCAAGGCCAAAAATCTCCGCTCGCGGGTCCGTTCCTACTTGCTTGAGGCCTCGCAGGCCAACGCCAAAACCGGCTCCCTCATGCGCGAGGCCGTCGATCTCGACTACATCCTGGTAGCCAACGAACATGAAGCCCTGGCCCTTGAAAACAACCTCATCAAGCAGCGCAAGCCCCGCTTTAACATCCTGCTGCGCGACGACAAGACCTACCCCTACGTCAAATTGACCCTCGGCGACCGCTTCCCCAAGGTTTTCGTCACCCGCCGCCTGCGCAAGGATGGCGCCGCCTACTACGGTCCTTATTTCCCCGGCAATCTGGCCTACCGGGTCGTCGAGCTCATCCACCGCAGCTTTCTGCTGCCCAGTTGCAAGGTCGATCTCGCGCGCTTCCATCCCCGCGCCTGCCTGCAGTACTACATCCATCGCTGCCTGGGCCCCTGCGTCGAGGAACTCACCACCCCGGAGGCCTACAAGGACGCCGTCCGCGATACCCAGCTTTTTCTCGAAGGCCGTCAGGCCGAGTTGGAGCGCACCCTCACCACGCGCATGGCCGCCGCCGCCGAGGCCGAGCAGTTCGAAGCCGCGGCGCGCCTCCGCGACCAACTCTCCACCGTCCACCAGCTTCAGGAAAAGCAGCGCATCGCCACCGTCGAGCAGGACGATGACGCCGACGTCTTCGGCTATCACTTTGAAGCCGGCAGCCTCGCCGTCAACCTCTTCCACATGCGCGCCGGCAAAATCGTCGACCGCCGCGAGTTTTTCTGGGAAGACCTTCCCGACCTGCTGGAACCCGCCGCATCGGAATCCGGCAGCCCGGCGGAGCCGGACAAAGTGGAGCCGGATCAAATCGAGCAGGGCGCAAGCCTCAGCCCGTCCAGCAATCCGTCGCAATCGAATGAGACTTCAGCCTCTGAAGAAGACGCTGCCCCCGCCCCCGAAACGCCCTTCCACGCCGGACAGATCTTTTCCGCGCTCCTCAAGCAGCTCTACATCGATCAGCACTATGTCCCGCGCAGCATTCTCGTCCCGGTGGACTTCGATGACCGCGAGGCCCTCACCACTCTGCTCAGCGAGCGGGCCGGCCACCGCATCGAGCTGGCCGTTCCCCAGCGCGGAGAAAAGCGTTCTCTGGTCGATCTGGCCAGCCAGAATGCCAAGCAGTCCTACACCCAGCGTTTTCGTGTACTGGAGCCCTCGCGCAAAGCCATTCAGGAGGCCCTCGCCGATGCCCTCATGCTCCCCGAGTTGCCCCGCCGCATCGAGTGCTTCGACATCTCCCACATTCAAGGCGCTGAAACCGTAGCCTCCCTCGTCGTGTGGGAAGACGGCAAGATGAACAAGCAGGCCTACCGCAAGTTCAAGGTCATGACTGTCCTCGGCGTCGATGATTTTGCCTCCATGCGCGAGGTGATTCTTCGCCGCTATCGCCGCCTCAAAGACGAAGGCCAGCCCATGCCCTCGCTGGTCCTCATCGACGGCGGCCTGGGCCAGCTTCACTCCGCCGCGGATGCCCTTGAGTCGCTCGGCCTCGGCTCCCAGCCTCTCGCCTCGATTGCCAAGCGCGAAGAAGTCATCTACGTCTATGGCAATGAGGAGGAGCCGGTCGTGCTCGACCGCCGCTCCCCTGTTCTGCACCTGATTCAGCTCATCCGCGACGAGAGCCACCGCTTTGCCGTCGGCTATCATCGCCAGCGCCGCGCCATGCGCGACCGCGACTCCGAGTTGCTCGCCATCCCCGGCGTCGGCGCTCTGACCCGCCAGCGCCTGCTCACCCACTTCGGCAGCCTCCGCGACGTGCAGCAAGCCACCGCCGAGTCACTCGCCGCCGTGGTTCCCCGCAAAACCGCCGAAACCATTTGGAAGCACTTCCACACCGAGCCACTGCCAACTACATAGCTCGCAAACCCGCGATTCAAGAGGCCCGCACACGCACTCCCATACCCCGGCTCCGAATTCCCCTGTGCTACCCTCACTTCAGCGCATGAGTAAGCCCTCTTCCGAACTCCCTCGACAAATTCCAGCCGACCTTCCCCGCGTCCTCGGCGCCAGCCAGGCTACCGCCATCGTCGTCGGCACCATCATCGGCAGCGGCATCTTTCTCGTCCCCCGCGAAATGATGCAGGACGTAGGCTCCTCCTCGCTCGTCTATCTCGCCTGGATCGTCGGCGGCCTGCTCTCCCTCTTCGGCGCCATGACCTATGCCGAGCTCGGTTCCATGCTGCCCTATGCCGGCGGCGAATATGTCTACATCCGCGGAGCCTACGGCGACACACCCGCCTTCCTCTATATGTGGACGTGGTTTGCCGTAGCCAAGCCCGCCTCCATCGCCGCCGTCACCATCGGCCTCGCTCGCACGTTGGAGTTTTTTCCCGCCTTCCATTGGCTCGACACCCGGGCCCTCGGCGCCCCCATTCCCCTGCTCTGGTCGCAGGTATTCGCCATCGCCGTCACCTGGTTCATGACCGGACTCAACTATCTCGGCATCAAAAAGGCCGGCGACTTCCAACTCGTCTTCACCGTCCTCAAGGGAATCCTGATCCTGATCGTCGCCGGCTTCTGCTTCGCTTCCGCCTCCGGCTCGTGGACCAACTTCTCCACCTCGCTGCCTCACGCCGTCGGCGGCGTCAATGGCTTCATGGCCGCGCTCATCGCCACGCTGTGGGCCTACGATGGCTGGAACGATCTCACCATGGTCGCCGGCGAAGTGCGCCGCCCCGAGCGCAGCCTCCCCATCGCGCTCATCGGCGGACTCTTCATCGTCGGCGTGCTCTTCATGGCCACCAACGCCGCCATCCAATACATCCTGCCCGCCGCGCAAATCGCCGCCAGCGAGCGCCCCGCCGTCGCCGCGCTCTCCATCGTCGCCGGCCCGCGCGGTGCCGGCTTTGTCGCTGCCGCCATGGCCATCAGCATCTTCGTCACGCTCAATGGAACCGTGATGTCCGGCGCTCGCGTCCCCTTCGCCGCCGCCCGCGACCGGCTCTTCTTCCACCAGTTCGCGCACATCCATCCGCGCTTCCAGTCGCCCTCTACTTCACTGATCGTCCAGGGAATTCTCTCCACCGTCCTGCTGCTCTTCCTCAGTCAGTTTCAGCAGCACTTCGAGTTGGCCGTCTTCGCCGAGTGGCTCTTCTACATGCTCACCGCCACCACCGTCTTCGTCTATCGCCGCCGCCGGCCCGACCTGCCCCGCCCCTACCGCGTCTGGGGATATCCGCTGCTGCCCGCCATCTTCGTCGTCTGTGCCGCCGCTGTGCTCGTGTCCAGTTATGCTGGCAACCTCAAAGGCTCGTTGCTCGGCACCGCTCTCATCCTGCTCGGCCTGCCGGTGTTGTGGTTCGTGCGCAAGCGCTATGGAACCTCTGCGCCCGTAACGCACTAACCCGCCGCCCCCATCGAGAACCAGAAAACAGCAGAGGCGCTCAACTCGTGAGCGCCTCTCCGACTGATGAAAAACCCATTGTTTTGCGAAGAGATGTCCGCCTGTTGAAGGGTACGGGCTTTAGCCCGTACACAAGTCCGGCAGAATAATCGGGGCTTTAGCCCCTGAGGGACCGCTTTCCTCTCCCTTGAGGTTTGTCAGCAGTCTGAGCGGGGCGTTCACGAGTTGAGCGCCTCTGCACTTTGAAACATAGCCGTTTTTGAAAGAACGTAGCCCCAGCCACTTCGGG
>JAATGG010000200.1 GCA_015654835.1 Terriglobales bacterium | reverse complement strand
TTTACTTCCGTCTCGGATCTGGCCCGCAAGCTGCGCCGCTACATCAACGCCTATTCCGCAAACGCTCGGCCCTTTCAATGGAAGTACTCAGATCCAACTCGACGCATTCGTACTAACGATTTCACTGCGACAGGCCACTAGAGGCTAGTCATGCCCCCATCAACGAATAATTCCACGCCACGAATAAACCCGCTATCGTCGGATGCGAGGAATGTGACTGCCCTCGCGACCTCTTCGGGACGGCCCATGCGCCCTGCGGGGACCCTTGCGACAGCGTTATCGATAAATGTCTGGACCACTTCATCCGGAAATCCTGTTTTTTTGAAGATGGGAGTATCTGTTGGTCCTGGCGAGACAACGTTGACCCTAAGGTTGCGATCTTTCAATTCTTGTGTCCACGTATGCGCGAGCGAGCGTACTCCCGCCTTTGAAGCACTATAGACACTCAGCCCCTGACTTGTAACTATTGTATTCGTCGACCCGCAAAGCACGATGACACCACCATTCTTCATTAGAGGTAAACTTTTCTGTACCGTGAATAGCAGGCCACGAAGATTTACATTGATAATCATGTCGAAGTTACCTTCCGTGATCTCCCCCAGGGGCTCAAACGTTCCCACTCCCGCATTAGCGAAGAGAATGTCCAATCGGCCCCTCTCCCCTCCAATCTGGGTATATAACCGATCGAGATCGGTCAAATTTGCAACATCACCTGGCACGCCGCATGCGTTCTTTCCGACTGCGGCAACTGCGATGTCAAGCTCTCTTTGATGTCTTCCGGTCATGTAAACGTAGGCGCCTTCCCTCACAAACTCTTGCGCACTGGCCAGCCCAATGCCCGTACTCGCTCCGGTGATGAGCGCGATCTTGCCTTCCAGCTTGCCCATGATTAAAATGCTCCTTTCCAAATAGGTAGCTTCATCCTGCGTCTATCCGCTCAATAACGATGGCCTTTCCCAACAGCCAGCGAATGAGTATGCAGGGGAAACACGGGAGAGGTAATCTTATTCCGAGCCTCTTTTGCCTTGTGACATTGTGCTTGGTGAGTAACATTCAGAGATCACTGTGTAAAAATCTAGAAAGGACGCGGGAGATGGCAGTGTCTTGAATTTTTCGCGCTTTCGATCTTCCATAGGCCTCAGTAAGATTATTGGGTTGTTTTGCCTCTGGCCTTCATGGGGCCAGAGGCAAAGCGGCCAAGCGATGGCGTGAGCTTCTGCCAGCCTAAGTGCCGAAGCTGCTCCAGATGCTGGCATTGGACAATGCCATCGTGATCGACGATGCGCTCAACTGCCAGCGAACAATTGCCCGACAGATCGTGGATCAGCGAGGGGATTATGCTCTGGCGCTGAAGGGTAATCAAGGCCACTGTTTGGCGATGTGGTTTTGCTTCTCGCCGATCCGGAGTTGAAAGCGAGTACGTCGGCGCCCCTTGTTGAAGCCGATCATGGACGCATCGAGACGATGTCAGCCGAGATCGACTGGCTGATGAAACGGCCCCAATGGCCGGCCTTGCAGGCCACCGGCAAGGTGGTTAGAGTGTGCCAAATAGCAGAGAAAACCACCACCGAAACGGCTTACTACCTGCTCAGACGAGTTCTATCGCCGGAGCGATAACTAGGTTGTCAGACAATATTGGAACGTGGAAAACAGTCCGCACCGGCGGTTGGATGTGGTCATGAATGAAGACCAGGACAGAACGCGCATGGGTCACGGACCGCAGAACCTGGCCATGCTGCGCCACATGGTCATCAACGCCACGCAGAAAGAGGGATCAAAAATTCTGCTGTGCGAAAAATTCAAACACGCAGGATGGGACGACGACTTCTATAGACTTCTGGAGATGTTTTGAAATGCGACTGCCCTGGAGTAGTTGCGACGCCGGAACTCATCCAGCATCTTCTGCCGAAGCTGAGTCACAAAAGCCTCCTTGTGACCCAGCCTTACACCGCCAATAATGCCGGAACGCCCTACGCCGCCGCGTCAGCAGCTTCGTACAAACGTTGGGACGTCCTTTGACGGATCGTGAAAGTAAAATCCGTCCCTCTCTTTGAAGTGCTGAAAGAACTCTGCATCCGTCTTTGGTTCAGCATCTATTGATATGGGCAAGATAATAGGTAAATTGCGGATCGCTCTTCCGACGAGTGTCTTCAGCCGCGCGCTCTGCATTATCTCCACCTATGTACCCAAGTAGCTGTCATCCAATCAGTACGAGTTTATGCACTCACTCCGGATAGCGCTCCGCGTAAAGAATCGTAATTGCGCTGCTGTTCGAATGACCGATAAGGTTGATCGCATCAAGTCCCTAGTAATTTCATAACTCCTTCATATCTTCCGCCAAATCGCTGTTGGTTGGCCGGTCTGTGCTGGATACTGAGCTTGAGTCATCACTTCTGCGAGGATCAAATACCAGCAACGTGTTACTGCTTCCTCAGTGACGCGAGGCCGTTCTCTAGGTACGCTGAGCCAATTCCCACCCCGAAGCTTGCACAATTACCAACGGGCCGTGTCCAGCCACAACATAGTGAAATCTGACGCCGCTCAGAATAACCGAGTGATCTCCTGGCACAAGTATTGCTTGCTTTGACCGGCGAGCGGGGTAGCTGAATTGAGAGGTCCCATAATGCCAATAGCACAAGCTGCGATCACAAGAAATCTCTTAACCACTTTAACGCTCCTCCTTCTCATATCGTAGGCCCGCTGAACGCTGTTCATTAAAAGAACAGGCATACTTTACCCTTAAGGACGTGATTTGAGCTTACTTCTTCCGGTGAGGCACAGATTACCATCCAAATAACTTTCATTGGTAAATTTGCGAGTTCTCCCAATTCCAGCAATACCTTTGGCTTTAACTCTGTTCCGTAGAAAGAAGAGATATCACACGTCCTCCCCCCCTGTGAATGCAACATAGTACAACGTAAAGCACGCGCCAATTCTCTTCCTCTGCCCCGCAAGCTCATGCTGATCTTTATCCATCAAATGGATAGAGATCAGCATGAGGGCTTCGCATGTTTCTCTCATGTACGCTACGGAGGCCTTCAAATGCGAATCCGCGCTACCTGCGAGCTCGCATCTCCATCACATTGGTCACGCGTCTACACACCATGTCGAAAAATGCCCCGTGGTGATCTGGGGCGCGATGTCATAGCGATTCGCAGTTTGCCACGAGCTCTAGCCAAACGCGACATCACTGTCCCAGGCGGACAGTTTAGGACCGTAGCTATCTCTTGATAGGAGAGTTCCTCATATTCGCGCAGCAGGATTATTTCACGATATTCCAAAGGGAGTTCCTGGATAGCCTTTCTAACACCCTCGAACTCCATTTTGGCTATGCACAACTCCAGGCAATTCCTTCCTTTGTCTGATACCTTATCCGCTGTAGCATCCTTCGCGTCTATTTCTACGAACTCTGGGGAACAACGCCTATGGCGCAGTTGGTTGTACCATATGTTTCGCAAGATTGCGAATAGCCAGCCCCTCACGCTACTATCCGTTCTCAAGCGCCCGATCGCAGGGAGGGCGCGGACATAAGTCTCCTGCACCAAGTCTTCTGCTTCGGTAGGATTGCGGGAGAGCGATATCGCGTAGCCGTAGAGTCTATCAGCGTGGACAGTGAGATTTGTATTGCGCATTTTGTGCAGTGACCTCGATTTGAATTCTCTTCCGGACGAAAGTCATTTGCCTCTGACAGAAGAACTACTTTGTTGCGAAAGTGTCGCCTAGGCGGCCATATTGCGACGATCATCTGTAGTTGTCTTCAAGGGGAAAGGGCATCAGAGACAGACGTGTAGTACAGCTCGCTTTCGATCCATTCTTATGTGTTGCAAGAAGAGAACCAATCGTATCTCCCTGTCACAGCAGGTAGTTGCACAGTAGCCAGATGCAGACTCACCAAAAAATAGCCAAAAATTCACCAATTTCGTCAAACCGTTCACACTCACGCTACCCATCACAGTTAGCGCGGGCATCTCTGAGACTGCTTCAAGCACAAAGGCTACCGAGTACAAGTCATGACACAAACATAATGTTCTGATGGCCTTGTCATGGCAAAACTGGGGATTCACGCCCCACTTGTGCCACGATAGGGCTGCGAGGGCTTAAGGCGGATGAGAGTATTGATAGTGCCTCTGGACGTCGTCAGTACTGTGGCAATTCAGGCAGGCACATGGTTGACGTGTTTCGGGGATTGCGGATAGTCTACGGTTCGATATGGGCCGCATAGACCGCGGGCGTGAACTCCGCCAGTGAAAGGATAGAATGATCGGGCATGCCTGGGAACAGATCAGCCCGATACCTGCGAATCGGCACGTCGAGTCTGCGAAAGCTCTCGACGATCGAGAAGAGCGCAGCGATCCTTGCTTTCCAGGTGCAACCAGTTGCGGAGACCAATGGCAATCGTCCGCATTGAGTTCTCGACCCACTTTGTGCTTCAGTCAGTAATCAGATACTGCATGAACAGCGTTGACTTTCTTCCAACGTAAGAGCTATACGAAATCGTTTTATCTGGTGCGGATTTTTGGCAACCCTACTCCTCCGTTGCCAGCAACACTCATCGAGCCATGCCAGAGCGCGCTCCTAGCGCAGGCGCGGTGGTCATCTAGCAACAGCTTTTGTCAGTTGGTTTCGAGATCGATGGCAAACAGGCCAGCGCCGTTTCTCGGTGGGTGAGCCAGCTTCCTGTTTCTCTTTGGAAACCTCTTGTAGCAGACACTCTGGCTCTCCGCTTCGCTCTCATCGCTTGAAACAGCGGGCTCAAGACCGAGCAACCACAACCGCAGATCACTGAGCTTTTCACTCGGCTTGCCGTACTTCCGGATGCGCTCTAGTCTAAGAACCTGTCCACAAACTAAGTTCTTCTCAGCAGCGTATGGGTGAAGCTAATCCAGATCATTGCTTCCGAGGAGGTTGGGCGAAGTTCGTAGTCTTTGCTCAATCTTCTCGACCACCCCATCCAAGCGAAGTTCCTCT
>JAATGG010000262.1 GCA_015654835.1 Terriglobales bacterium | reverse complement strand
TTTACTTCCGTCTCGGATCTGGCCCGCAAGCTGCGCCGCTACATCAACGCCTATTCCGCAAACGCTCGGCCCTTTCAATGGAAGTACTCAGATCCAACTCGACGCATTCGTACTAACGATTTCACTGCGACAGGCCACTAGCTCTAGAAGAAGACCTTGGTCTGGATGCCGAAAACCCACGGATTCGGAATATGCATGAACGAAAAGGCGCCTGGGTTGACGACATACTGGAGACCTGGGTGGATCATCCACCAAGGTGTGACCATCACGCCGTAGCCTTCTTCAAAAACAGCCTCGCCGTGGGCCAAGGGAAAGTTCGCGGCTCCCTTGCTCGCCAGTCTGCTGGCTTCGGCCCCGATAGCCCTGGAATTCACCCCGGCATGTATATATCCGAAGTTGACGAAGTCCGTCTTTCGAGAGGCAAACGCTCCCTGCGCGATGACGGCGGCAAGCTCCCAACTCGTCATCGGCGAAGTTTCATGATCCGCGAGTGTCTCTTGTCCGAATAGATAGAGGCCGCGGTTGGTACCCTGCGCAAAGCTCCATACCTCCTGATCGCCAACCAGCCATCCGCCGTACCTGCCATCATGTGATCTCGACGAGTTGGCTTGGTCCTTTGCCCGCGACGTATCGTAATAAGCTCCCAGCTTGTAGTGGCCGGGCATTCCGCCGGTGCCGAGAGCGCTGGTATATCCAAATTCGGCCGGTATGATTGCTCCGGTGGCACCGTTGAAACTGAATTTCATGCCATTGACCTGCTGCATATAGGTCGGATTGCCTTCATAAGCTGCGACCCTGGCGTAAAGATCGCGCTTGAGATTAAGCTGGACGCGGAATCCCCATTCCGCAGTTGGCCAGTCTGCCCAACTGCTGTCGTTGGGCATGCTCTGCGCATGGGAACAGAAGCCAAGATTCTCGAAATCACAGAGCATATCTTCGCGAGCGAAATCATCGGCCATCACATACCATCCGGCCTTGACGTTGACGAATCTGCGTGCAAGATCCTGATCGAATGAAAGCTCCGAGAAGCGTCTGTTCTCGCCAGCGCCATAGACTCCCTGCACATTGAGTTTGTTCCTACCGATATCCTGGACCGATGTGCTTGTACCATGACGATCATCAAGCGAAAAATGAAAGTGCGCGCCTCTCCATCTCAATAACTTGGCAAGGTCGAGATCGACGGCCAACCTCATATCGTCCGCATAGTTTGACCCCAGCCGGAGGCCACCGGACATCATGGTGGCGGACTCCCCGACATAGTTTCCCCATGCTGTGATACCCATGTGATTGAGCTTGGTACGAATATCTCCCCAATCTCCCGTCAGGGTCGATTCGCTCAGCCTCTCTGCTGAGTCGTGCATCCATCCCCGAGGGGCCATCTGAAGAACTGCGTCGACTCGTATTGCTTGATCTCCAATCACTTTTGTGTTGCGTTGGTCTAAATATCCAAAGCCAGGTGCCCCAATCCTAATGTCGTATAACCCGGTATCCAAACCAACCAAATTGTAGACCCCATCTTCATTGACGTCCGCATCTTTGGCTACCCCGGTGATTTCGTTAAGCGCCTTCACATGTGCGCTTCCAATAACAGCCCCGGAAGTATCAGAGACAATCCCAGTAATCGATCCGTACATCTGCCCCTGTACTGGGCGTGCAACTACGAGTAATACCGCCCCTAATAGCAGTCCTACGCCCACTCTCATCCCGTACTTGTTCATTCATGGCCTGGCTTTCAGGACGCGATGAGGTGGAAGATGAAGAGGCGATGCCGAACTGACGATGATAATCAGCATCCTGCCGCCGAGTGCTTTGAGAGATGCATGAACCAGTAATGCGGAATCAGCCCGCCCAATATGCAACTAAGGCACTGCCCAGCCGCTACGGAATTGCGTCGAGACAGGCTGATTCTTCGGTGGTTAGAACTTCAGCATTGCATCGAACGCGAATGTCCATTGGTGGCTCTGCAGCTTCGATGAACCCACGGGGCCGAACACGGGATTGCTGGCCACGTCCCAACGAACTTCAGGACGGAAGTTGACGACTCGTGTCGGCATGAAGTTCACGCCAGCCGAAGTCTCGCCGTAGGTCGACCGCGTCCCGATGCGGGAACCGTCGTGGTCATCAAACCATTCCGCGCGTGTGTTCACGTCCAGCAGCCGATGAACATGGACGATTCCCATTCCATAAGTTCCATGCCACTGGGATGTATGCAGTTTGTTCGCGGGGTCCCGGGTGTCCCACCCAAAATTTGTCTCCGAGACGAGGGTCAGGCGGCGGTTCACATCGTGGATAAGTTGCAATTCCACTTCGGTCTGCCATCGGCCGATATGGCCGCTCGCAGCGGCAATCGGTTGAGGACCGGAATAATATGTTCCGATAAGTTTGGTTCGCTTCGAGTCTTGAAGCCAATAGATGGCGCGAGCAATATAGGAGGGCGCACGGCTTGGGAAGTTAAAGAGCGAGTTGACGCCAAGCGTAGCACCTCCGATGACGTCAAGACGTGGGTCGACGTGGAAGGTTGCGATGGCGCCGGTCGTCGCACCATTCTGCGAATAGAGCCAGACGTAGGCCTGCGAATACATCGGACGGTAGGGCGCCATGGTCGTATCGTAGCCCAGAGGCGTGTCCTGCCGGCCGAGTTTGATGTCAACGCCGCGCGCCGTCAAGACGGGGACATGGATGGAAAAGTACGCCTGGCGAAAGTCGTAACCGAAACGCGGCGTCTGCGAAGGGCCGAAGCCATCGAGTGGGTGCAGCAGTTCGGCATCCCCGCCCATATAAAATTCGACGCGGGAACCCCACGACCACCCTTCGGAAGCGAGTGTTTTCTCCAACACGAAAGCTGCTTCGTTGAACATCCAGGAATCGCCGAACCGGTTGGCGCGCGGTTCGACGGAGAGCAACCCCTCCCCGGTCGAAGCTTGGGTGTAGCCGCCGTTCATCCAACCGAAGAAGCGGAGGCGATGTCTGGAGGCCCATTGCGTGAAAGCATTCGGCGGGAAAGACGTGCCAATTAGCCGAATGTCTTCCGGGAGAGCCGGACCCAGTTTCGCACTAGGCTCGGAATCAGGAGGCTTGTCGTAAGCCGTTCTGGAGGCCAGGTCGTCGTCGATTGCCTGACGGTTTGCCTCAGATTCTTCGGTAGAACTTACACCCGCAGAAGCGGGAACGCCCGGTGCGATGCTCTGTGCACGAGCGCTGTATGCACCGAGATCGGCAGAAACGGCGACAAGAAGCAAAGAAAGAAGTACTCTGGCCTGCATGTTGGAATCCTGGTAAACGCGCCAAATGGATTGAACTGGCTGAACTAAGCTTTGAAGTGGTTGTGTGCGTCTACCGGGCCAGCGGCTTGAAGCAAGCGAAATCTCACCTGATCCACGCAAACGCGGCATGCGGGGAATTGCCTGCCAGAGAAGGCAATGACCGGATGGGGCTGTGAGTGATCGTCCCCGTCAAGCTTGTCGTGGATTGCCTCATAGATACCGGACATTGGCACGCTATCTCCCGGTTTGCACAGCTCACCGCTTTTTGCCCTGTTCACCTTTGCGGTTCCGACGTTCTCCAAAGACTCGGCCCGTTCCCCTCCGGAATCCGAACTGTTCGTAGGCTCTTGATGAGTCGTTTTCGCCACACCCTCCGCTGCTCGAAGAGCTCCACTAAGAACTTGACGCCGATTCAATTCCCTCGTATTCATGTTCTCGATTTCTCCTTTTTTGCTCTTTCTGAATTCTCACGGATCGATTTGTAGGTCTCACACCTAGCTTAGTCCGGGTGAGAGTCGGAGTTCGTTCAGTTGCATATTCAATGCATTTTCTAGAAGCCCCAAGCGATCTGTATCGCGCAAATAGCCCAAGCCCCACAAAGGACAATGACAATACCAAAAGTCCATGTGACGACGCTGGAACCGTGTTTGTCTTATTCGGTGCCACATCACGAGCCACTTGCCCATGCAGGAAACAATCATCGAATCGGTGACAATGACGTGGCGAACACAGGACTCATCGAACGTCACTAATTACCGCACGACTACAGCCAATCCCTGTGGAATAACCGTGACTCTTGCGTCTTTGCCCTGAAGCTCATAGGCGCGCTGCATTGCAGCGTCGAAGGTTTTGACAGGTTCCATGTGCATGTTCTTTACAACCTCTGGATCCACCAGATCGGATGCGATGATCACATGGTGACGATCGAGAATACGCGCGAGTACCTGGGACTCCCACTGATCCGGCACCGTATGAGCGCGGTCGACCGTCGCCAAGTGGTCCAGGTGTTCCCTGGGGGTCTTGTACTGAGCAAGATTGTTGTAAAAGCCTTTTCCACCCGCGCCGTCCGACAGACCGGCCACCATCACGATCACACCGCCTTCTTTGTTTGTCGCCTCTGCTGTAACCATGCCCTTCACAGCCTGATAGATGTTCTGATCCATTGGATATCCGCTGTTGGTGACCACCGTGATATCGCTATCGATCTTTTTTACCTGTGCAAGCGAAGCAAGGAACTCGGTACCTTTGACATGGGCCATCTCAGAATCGCCGGCAAACGAAGCGATAATCTCTCTGTCCCCGTTCAAGACGACGTTGAGGATGAACTTCAATCCTGCTGCTTTGGCCGCATACAGCATGTCTTCATGAATGGGATTTTTCTCCAGAATGCCGGGGCGGGCATAGGGAGAACTGATGAACTCGCTGCTATGATCCGCCAGAATGGTCTTGTAAGAGGCGATTCCGGGGAGTACCGACTTTCTCCCTCCCGAATAACCCGCAAACAAGTGGGGTTCAATAAAGCCCTGCGAGATCAACACATCCGCTTCGGCGGCGAGGCGGTTGATAATGCACTCACCGCCGGATGGAAGCGTGCCAATCTTCACCATGGATGCGTCGTCGGTGGAGACATGCATGACAATTTGCTCTCTGTCTACAATCTCCTGCCCGTATTTATCAATCAGCTCCTCGCGCGTCGAGGGACGATGAAAACCGGTTGCCACCAGAATCTTGATGTTTGCATCCGGTTGGACCGCGCGAATCCGCCGCAGTAGGATGGGCGTTATGAGCTTGGAGGGCACGGGACGAGTGTGGTCCGAGCTGATGATCACGATGTTCTTCTTCCCCTTTACAAGCTCCTCCAACTTGGGAGAACCGATGGGATGATCAAGCGAGGCCTCCAGCAATTCATGCTGGGATAAACCGGGTTTGAAGTCCTCTACTTTTGAGACCAGCAGCCCGGCAAAATTCCGGTCGGCAATTTCAACATCGAGCCATTTCTTGTCATAGGGCAAACGAACTTTCATAATTTCTCTCCATTCCTCAAAGGCAGACACTCGCCTCGTTGTTTGTCGTCACGATCTTCCCCTCGCCACAAGACTCTTTTCGAGTGAAGACAGCTACCGCTTGTCTTTCGCAAGCTTCGGCATGGAACACATGTGGGCAAGAATGGTCAGATATCGAGCTTTAGCGAACAACGGAACCGAGTCCTCTCTCGAAGCCTAGAGGCCGTATACCTTCTTCGACATATCGCGCTCTTTCGAATCAGTTCACCCGGCACCCGTTGGAACACGGAGTGATTATGGCAGGAGTCGTATGTCTTAGAGGAGTCAGGAACTGTGATGTCGCTGTTATGCAGATGTTGTATGGCGCATTCCAGAAAGTGTACGGCCGAAGAAACGTCCATCGTTAGTGGGGTAGATCATTCATTCAATAGCGATATAAGCCAAGTGTCTCCAAAGGGAGGGAACTGACAAAATCGGATTCCCAAGCAACATCGTTATGACAGTAGTGCACTCTCGCAAGCACTGGGTAGCAGGAGGCACAGTGCCCGCTTCAACGAAAATCAGCCTTATTCTTGCACTAAGGTGACTGCGCACAAACGGGCTGGGGATTTTTGCAAACCGTTCGCGATTATGTACATCTTGTATTCCAACTAAATTTCCTGCCTAATTACAGTTAAGCACTCTGAGGAAATGGTTCACCTTTGCGTAGTCCTCATTCTCCGAGCGTATCTGCACGGAAGATAAGGCCCTTGAAATGTTCAACAAAATGTATTCGATTCCTCAGTGCACAACGACGAGGTGGAGCGGAATGCAAGCCGCAGCGGTTCCAATGCCCAGATCTGGACGTACACAACGGCTTATTCTAGGAGTATGCGCAATATTTCTCATTGCCATCCAGCCGGGGATGACACAACAGACTTCAAGCACCGCGGAGGTGTTACCCGATCCTGCACAGAAGACACTGGAAAAGCTTGGATCAGTGGATCCGGAAAACCTGACTCCCCTTCTCAGGGAAACATCAAGCACGAAGTGGCTTGCCGAACGCCGTGTGCGCGCCTATGGATGGGTGGACGGGGGATTCACCTACTCATCAAGCGGTGGGGGCTTACTGAACGTCGCATCTGAGCCCAACCGATTTGGCAACGAATTTCTCCTGAATGGAGCATGGATGATCGTCGAACGACCGGTGAACACCGAAAATTGGTCATGGGGGTTTCGCTCCGATTTCTACGGAGGGTCCGATGCGGCTCTTCTGCGGCCTATGAACAACTTCGGGCCGCAGGGCAAACACATGGGCACGGATTTCCGGCAACTATATATCTCCGCGCACATGCCGGTCTTGTCCGCAAAAGGCGTTGACCTGCAACTGGGGAGGCAGAACATGCCTCTGGGTTATGAAACGCTGATGGCTCCTTATCGGCCTCTCTATTCTCAGACCTATTTCTGGATTAACTTTCAGGTCACCGCCACGGCTGCGATTGCTACTTGGCATGCCTCGAATTCCCTTGATGTTCTTGCCGGCGCCGTTTCAGGATATAACACCGTTTTCGAAATGCGCGGACGCGCACCGGACTATATTACTCGTGTGACATACAGGCCGGGAGACAGTCCACGAACAACCTTCGTCGGCTCCGTTTTTACTGGGCCCAGGCCTGCTCCCATCGCAGCCGGGCATACCGATTCCTGGCAAACGGTTGTCGATCTTGAGGCACGGCACGCATGGACTCCTCGCCTCATGCAGGTTATAGAGGTGAATTCCTCATGGGCGACCCAGGATCAAAAAAACAACGACGGCACATCAGCTACCCACGGCGCGTTCTCGATGGCAACCTATCACGCGAACAAGCAACTCGACATAAATGCGCGCGCAGAATGGTTTCATGACCCCCATGGAGTGCACACAGGGACGGCTGGGCAATATGGCGAGTCAACCCTTGGCTTGGGCATCATGCCAAACAAGTGGATCACCTTCCGACCGGAAGTCCGCGGAGATTTCGCCGGACAGCCATCGTTCGGTCCAGCTAATGCCACCGTGCATACACGAAATCAGTTCACCGCGGCCGGCGATCTGATCTTTAAGTTTTCAGCGCTCCGGTAACGCGAACAACCTCAACGCTGTGTTTTTCACAGCTACGACACGAAACGAGGCATCGAAAACGATGAACACACTAACCCTTCTTGTGGGAGCCTTGTGCATCTTCATTTTGGGCTACCGCTATTATTCGGCTTTTATCGCGGCCAAGGTCTTGACGCTTGACGATAAGCGGCCCACGCCTGCTCATGTCTACGCGGACGGACGCAATTATGTATCGTCTCCCAAGTGGGTCCTGTTTGGACATCACTTTGCGGCCATTGCGGGCGCTGGGCCACTGATTGGGCCAACGCTGGCGGCCCAGTTCGGCTTTGCGCCTGGCTTCTTATGGATTGTCCTTGGCGCTGTGCTGGGAGGTTGCGTCCACGACATGACGGTGTTGGTTGCGTCCGTGCGGCACAAGGGACGGTCGTTAGTCGACATCGCGAAGACCGAAATCGGCCCTGTAGCCGGCTTTGTCACGATGCTCGCAGTGCTCTCCATCCTGCTGGTTACGCTGGGGGGACTTGGCATTGTCGTGGTAAACGCATTGTCCAACAGCCCGTGGGGATTCTTCACCATCGGCATGATCATCCCTATTGCCATGATGATGGGCTTGTGGATGTTCAAGAGCGGTTCCGGAAAGATCAACGTGAAGGGACCATCCATTGCCGGCGTCATTCTGCTTCTGGCCGCCGTATTTACTGGTCATATCGTTGCCCAGTCTTCATTTGCAGGAATGCTGACATTCTCAGGACATCAAATCACGATCATCTTGATGATCTATGGCTTTATTGCGTCGGCCTTGCCGGTATGGCTCCTCATGGAGCCGCGAGATTATCTTGCCACCTATGTGAAGCTTGGTACGATCGCGCTCCTCATTGTTGGTATCTTTGTAGTCCATCCGCAGATGACTTTTCCGGCGGTAACGCCGTATATTCACGGCGGCGGCCCGATCATCAAGGGAAGCTTGTTCCCCTTCCTGTTCGTAACGATTGCCTGTGGCGCGATCTCAGGGTTTCACTCGCTGATCGCTTCCGGCACGACGCCAAAGATGTTGGATAAAGAAACAGACGCGCGATTTATTGGCTACGGCGCAATGGCGGCTGAGGCGCTGGTTGCGGTTGTGGCGCTGGTTGCCGCATGCTCGCTCAATCCGGGGGACTATTATGCCATCAACGTTCCTCCTGCGGTCTTCGCGAACCTTGGCTTGCACACGGTAGATCTTGGAACATTATCGGGTGAAGTGAACGAAAGTCTGGCAGGGCGCACAGGAGGGGGTGTTTCGCTGGCGATCGGAATGGCACATATCTTTCGCGGCCTGCCGTACATGAATAAACTCGTAGGTTATTGGTACCATTACGCGATTATGTTTGAGGCTTTGTTCATCCTGACCACGGTAGATGCCGGCACGCGCTCTGCGCGCTATGTGGTGCAAGAGCTGCTTGGTAAGGCGTATAAGCCTTTGAGCAATGCAAGCTGGGTTCCAGGCATAATTATCGCCACGGCACTCGTGGTTGGTTCGTGGGGCTACCTGATCTATACGGGTTCGATCGCAACGATTTGGCCGCTTTTCGGTGCAGGCAATCAATTGCTGGCCACAATTGCGCTCGCGCTGACCACAACATTTCTAGTCAACTGCGGAAAGCAAAAATACGCATGGTTGACGGCAATTCCCATGGTATTTGTCGGGGTAACAACACTGACCGCGGCAATCCTTTCTATCACAACGATCTTCTGGCCGCTTGCACATCAGCCAGGCTCGGAGTTACAGGGCTATCTGGATTCTGTGCTAATGGGCCTCTTTATCCCGGGCGTGATTATTGTCGTCACAGCCGCCATGCGCCGCTGCTGGGCCACTTTGCATGGAGCCCCGCTCCCTGTCGACGCTTATGGAGCCGAGAAGCCCGCAGAGAAAGCAGTAAAGATGAGTTGCTGCTGAAACCTTTATGTTTGGGCGGGATCAAACCTGAGTTGTGCGGAGGACTCTCCAGGCCCGAGGGTATCCGTGCGATATTCCAGGGAGATACCGCAATCATTCGAACAGCGCGGCTGCCTCTCGTATCTGACGGGCGATGAAATCGCAGATGATTCGGATTCTGGCCAGGCGATGCAGATCGGCATGCACGCTTAGCCAGAATGTCCGCTTTAGCCGGACCGTTTCCGGCAACACACAAACCAGCTCCGGATGAGCGGCTGCCAGGAATCGCGGCAGTACACCAACACCTGCCCCTGCGCGAACCGCTTCCAGTTGAACAATCATTGTGGAACTGGTGAAGCCGGGGTGTAAATCCGCGTGGATCTCGTCTAGATAATTAAGCTCGGAAATCGAGGTGAGATCCTCGATATACGCGATCACCATTTGATCCAGAAGATCGGCTGGTTTATGGATCGGAGGGTGGGTCGCCAGATAGGCTTTAGAAGCATACAGCTGAAGGCTATAATCGATGAGTTTCCGACCGATCAGTCTGCCTTTCGCCGGCCGTGTGAGGCTGATGGCAATATCCGCCTCCCGCTTGGTCAAATTGAAAAGGCGCGGAATAGCGATCAGTTCGATCGCCAGCCCAGGCTGCGCTGCGGCAAACTGGGCTAGACGCGCAGCGAGGAATCCAACCCCGAGCCCATCCGGAACTCCGATGCGAACGTTTCCAGTCAATCGCAGGTCCTTGCCCACGATATTGTTGTAAACATCCAGTGTCAGACTTTCCATTTGTTCCGCCGCCTGGAACAGGCGTTCACCTTCAGGGGTAAGGTAAAACCCTTCTTCCCTGCGATCAAAAAGCCTGACCGACAGCGCATCTTCCAAAGACGCAATATGCCGGCTCACCGTGGAGTGGTCAACCCGCAACCGCCGTCCCGCTGCGGCCAGCCGGTGGGTCCGCGCCAAAATCAAGAAGGTCTGTAAATGGCTCCATTCAGGATTAAGCATGTGATCCATGTTATTCGGCCTGCGTATTTTTGCAAGCCGCCCGCGACTATTGTTCTCTTTGCCAGAGAATGTTCTGCATGTTTAATGAAGGAAGAAACATGGGATTTTGGGTGGCCCTGACAGGCTAATCGCGTCTCCCATGTGCGGAAAGCGCACGCCCGTGGTTAGCAACGCCCTGAAGACGGTATCCGCCACCTTTCACTCGGCCGACAGGGCCGCCGCGGTAATTACGCGACGAAAGCATGCAAACTACTTCCTGATTTGCGCGTACACGCTGTGCGTGGCAATGGAAGCCTGGACGAGCAATGCCATCAACGTGATCCTGGTGGACATTGCCGGCAATATGGGGGCTTCCTCGGATGAGGCGAGTTGGGTAATCACGGTCTATTCGGCCTCGGCCGGCGTTTCCATCGTCCTTTCGCACAATATCTGCAAGATCATGGGGGAGCGTCTCTACATTCTCTGTGCCTCACTGTTGTTTGGCCTCGCGTCGGGCGGTTGTGCGCTGAGCACCACGCTGGACTCGCTGATCGCTTTCCGGATTCTGCAAGGTCTGGCTGGAGGCGCCTTCATGAGCAGAACACTCGTGTTGCTTATGACGCATTTTCGCCCCGAACAGCGGTCAAGACCGCTACGGTATTACCTGCTGATCCTTTTCGTGATCGGGCGTTTCCTTGCCCCCCTGGTCAGCGGATACTTTTCCGACGTTTTCTCCTGGAAGAGCCTTTTCTGGGTGGATGTAATTTTCTCGCTGACTGCGGCTTGGGTCTTCTGTGTAGCTCCGAATCACGAGAAGCTCACTCCGCCTCCGATGCGGAGGAGACTGCATTTCGACTACCTTGGTGCAAGTTTGGTGATTATCGGCGTCACTGGAATTCAACTGACGCTGAGCCGCGGCGAAGTCGATAACTGGTTCAGTTCTCCTCTGATCCGCATTGCATTCTTTGGGGGGATTCTTGCCACAGGCAGCTTTTTTGCCTGGCAGCTTGCAGATGCAAACCGCTATCCACTGGTTCATATGCGGCATCTGTTCACGCGCGGCCTATCTGTGGTGGTATTGCTCGGTGTCCTGCTCGGGACTCTGTTCAGTGCGGTGATTTACGTCTTTCCCTTTTACCTTCGAACCTGCGAGGACCATTCCGCGTTCCAGACAGGTTGTTTGCTTGCGGTTCTTGGAGTTCCCATGGTGGGGCTCGCATTCATCGCACCACGTTTTGTTGAGATGGTGGGACGATGGGGCGGCCCTAAGGTATTGACCATCGGCCTGGGGCTGCAGATCGTGTCGGCGGTTCTTATGATTCGGCTCATGACCGGCGATACACCGGATGTCTATCTAGTTGTTTCGCTGGCGCTGAGTGGAGCATTCATCTTCTTCACTGCCGTGGGTCTTGCCGTTGCTGGCTTTGCCCGGGTCCCGATACGCCGCATTTCCAATGCGCGCACGCTCTACTTTGGCGCCCGGCAGTTGGGCAACTCCATCGGCATTTCGCTCGGCATCATCTTGCTCGATCGACGAGAGGAATTTCATTCGCAGCGCCTGCTGGAGTCCTTTTTCATGCGCAACCGCTCTTCTTTAGCTGCTCAACCCGATCTGGCTACAAGGACCGGAATGGAGGATTTAGGAAAGGCCGTGATGCATCAATCTCTGGTGTTGTCTTACCAGGACATGTTCATTGCTGTCATCGCTGTTTCTCTTATAGGGATCGCATGTGCCTGGATGCTGCCCGGCTCCAAGCCTCCGGCTTCCCTGCCGCAGCATGACCACAACGCCCGAGAGATTGATGTCAGGGCATCGGAGGCAGAATTCCTCGCCCTGGAATAGGATTCACGATGAAAAACTCTTTGCAATTATGTACCGTTCTTTCATTTGCCCTCTTGCTGTTCCAGGCTGGTGGTTCAAGTGCCCAGTCCGCTGGCGGATACCCCGCCAACTCGATTCCCACGCCTCGCCCGCTGGACCCTGCCACGAACTCCACGAACCCCAGTGCGTCGGCCACGCAGTCGCAAAACCCTTACCTCGGCAGTGTTCCAACTGGACCCGTGGATCCTGCCAATCGCCCTCTTTCATTGCTTCAGGCTGTTCAACTTGCGTTGCGCTCAAACCTTGGCCTGATTGATACGCAAGAGCAGAATGTAACGCAACGCGCGGCCAGGATCAGGGCGCTGTCTGCGTTGCTTCCGCACCTGGATGCGAGTGCCACCCAACACTATGCGCTGGTCAGCATGATTCCCAGTGATGCACGGGAAATTGGAGTGCCCAAGCTGGTGGGGCCTGTAAGCTACGACTCTCTGGATCTCGATCTTCGTCAAACCATATTCAACCTCAGTGCCGCCGAGCGGTTACGCAGTGCAAGCCAGGAGACTAAAGCCGCAGAGATGAGCAATCTCGACAGCCGTAACATCGTGGTGCTTGCTGCCGCCAGCGCCTATATCACCATCGCGGCTAGCGAATCGCGGGTACACGCGGATGAGGCTCAACTCGAACTCGGCAAAGCGTTGGAAGTGCTGATGCATGACCGTGTAGAGCAGGGTGTTTCGCCGGAGATTGACCTGATTCGCGCCAAAGTAGCGGAGCGTACAGCGGAGCAACGCTTAACGATGGCTTCGGTTCAATTGGAAAAGGACAAGCTGGCTCTAACCCGCATCATCGGCTTGCCCATCGAGCAGCAATTTACCTTGACCACTCCACTCAGCTACAGTGACGCCCCAAACTCCGATCTCAGAACAATGCTGGATACAGCACGCGCCAATCGCAGTGACCTGAAAGCTGCCGCGGCCAGAGTCGACGCGGCGCACTCAGCCGTAAAGGCCGCGAGTGCACAACGGTTACCAAGCCTCAGCATCGATGCCCATTACGGAGGGACCGCCATAACGCCTACTCGTCTTTACAGCACCTATGATGTGGGTGGATCAATCCGCGTGCCTCTTTTCACTGGCAGAGAAATTGCCTCCGATGTCAGCGCCGCGCAAGCCAACCTGACGCGGCGGAGCGCGGAACTCAGCGATCTTGGGGCCCGTGTACAGTTCGACGTGCGCAGCGCTTATCTGGACCTCGAAAGCGCGCAACGCAGTGTTTCCGTGGCCGGCGAGAATCTGGATTTGGCAAAAGAGGGTTTAAAGGAGGCAAGAGACCGACTCGATGTCGGCCTCTCCAACGGGCTCGAAGTCACGGAAGCACAGCAAACACTTGCCGGCGCCCAAGATAACTACATATCCAGCATCTACGCCCACAATTTAGCTAAGCTCATGCTCATTCGGGCAACCGGAACCGCAGAGGACAATTTGTTGGCCTATGTAGGAGGAAACTGATTTGAACCCGAAGCCGCAGATTGACAGCATCACAAAGAATCAAGGCAAATTGCCGGTAGTGGCCCGCACTACCGGGCGACGTCCCAGGATTCGCCCACATCGGAGCGCGGTTTTCATCGCCGGTACATTGGCCGCTGTTGGCACATGCATTGCAGTTTATCCAGTCTACAGCTCGTTCTACGCATCAACGAACGATGCGCAGATTGATGGCCACATCTTCCCTGTGACCAGCCGGGTGAACGGGACGGTAACATGGCTAAACCCGCAAGCAGAGAACACCAGGTTTGTGGAAAGCGGCACCGTGCTCGCACGCCTTGACATCAACGACTACACGCCGGCCGTGAATCGCCTGCAGGGACAGGTACAGGCTGAGCAGTCCCAGCTAACTTCAGCGCAGATAGATCTGGCCATTACCAAACCTACTGCGGAAAGCCGCTTGGCCGGTGCCAAGGCCGCGGTTGCGGAGGCACAGGCAGAATTAGCCGCAGGTATCGCCAGTTCCCAATCGCAAGAGGCGCATCTGGCACAGACCCGCGCAGCATACCAATTTGCAGAGGCGGACCGCAAACGCTATCAGACCCTTGTGGAAACCCATGAGATATCGAAATCGGAATACGACCAACGTGCCACCGAAGCAGCCAAAGAGCGCGAACAAGTGGCCATGACATCTGCCGAACTAAAAGCCTCGCAGACCAGGATCGAAGCGCTCAAACAGCGCCTTTCCGAGCGAGAAGCAGAGCTAAATGCCGCCAATGTTGTCCCGCAAACAATCGACGCAGCACATGCCAAGGTCAACCAGATGAATGGCGCATTACAGGAATCCAAAGCACAGTTGGAAGAGTCGCAGTTGAACCTGAGCTACACCACGATTACGGCACCTGTGAGCGGAGTCATCGGACAAAGGCAGGTCGAATCGGGGCAGCGGGTTCAAACAGGTCAATTGCTTTTTGATGTCGTTCCAACAAATGATTTGTGGGTGACCGCATATTTCAAGGAGACGCAGATGCGCCGCATGAGAGTCGGCCAACTCGCTAGCTTGAAGATCGATTCCTATCACCAGAGGCTCAGGGCACACGTGGAGAGCATCGGCGGGGCCACCGGCGCAAAGTATAGTCTGCTGCCTCCGGAAAACTCGACCGGAAATTTCGTAAAGGTCGTGCAGCGTATCCCTGTGCGCCTCCATCTCGACGACACAATCGATCCCAAGATACCTCTCCTTCCAGGCATGTCGGTTGAGGTATCGGTGAACCTTCGATGATTGGCCAATTCATAGTGACTGAATAATCATTGTAGAAACTGTCTCCATGATCTAGCGTGCCGTTTGACCTCGGCCAGCAAGGCAAACGGCACGCCGGGATCAAGTGCTATCACGGGCACCTATTACGACGAGTGGGGCTGGTAGTCTCGGTCACACCGCAACCGCTGATCCGCTCACGCTGAACGCTCTCACAGGTTCAGCGCTTTCACTTTTGGGCCCTCCATCGAGAAACCTCTTCCCCACAATCAGGGAACCTTACAGAAAACGCATCTACCGGCCGACGCCAACAAAGCCATTGAGAGATGCGTCTGACAGTCCGCGTGGCGAGTGTAAGGTGCTTTTGGGTCACAGTGGAGTCACTGGGAGGCATGCATAGCTATCTTCTCAAGGAGAATCACTCGATGTTCGTGCCGACACCCCGCGTCCATCCAGAAAATGCTTTAATGCTCAAGCGCGGACTCGATCGCAGTAGTGACCTGGGGTGAATCCGGAGTAACGGCCGGTTCGAAACGCGCTACAGGCCTACCTTTACGATCGAACAGAAATTTGGTGAAGTTCCACTTGATATCACCGCCGATCTTCGGATTGATCGTACTATCAGTGAGGAACGCGTAGAGAGGCGTCTTGTCCGGACCTAGCACCGAAACTTTGGACATCATCGGGAACGACACGTCGTATTTGGTGCTGCAGAATTTTTTGATCTCTTCATTGGTGCCAGGTTCCTGTCCGCCAAAGTTATTGGCCGGAATGCCAACGATCACCAGACCTCGATCTTTATACTTCCCGTAGAGCGATTCGAGACCAGCATACTGCGGAGTGTAACCACATTTGCTGGCAACGTTCACCAACAAGAGCGCTTTTCCGTGATAGCTGCGTAATCTGGTTGGCTGCCCATCGATGGATCTTAGAGTGAAGTCATAGACACTCTTGGTGGTTGCCGCGATAGAGGAGTGTACGCTCCACATTGCTATCAGGGGTATAGATGCCCAAACAATGCGGGAAACCGAACCACTCTTTGGTTGAGTCGTCTCGGCACGATGCATTTGGCGTTGCAACGTCGTGCGGGCTGCGGCTTTGCTCCTGCAAATGCCATCTGACCCTTTGCCACAGCACTTAAAACATCCACGCATGTGAATCCCTGCCGCCACATAACATCGGCATCACTGTTGCTCACAGTGACAGCAGGGTCGATGTGCATCAAAATGATTGTAATGTTGAGTCGTCTCTATTGACCTTCTGGCCTTCGGTACCGTCATTGATGCGAGGATCAACCGTTCTTCTTATTCGTCACAGCGTTCGGAGCCATCCTGGAGACGACTATTTGAAAGCTGGAGAACGGCATGGAGGCTTTTCGTCTAAAGGTGTTTCGCGTGATTGTACGCTTGCTTCAATTTCAGCCGCACGGCCGAGGAACCGTTACTACAGGAGAGGTTATGAATGATCAACAAGAAATCAGGGACGTACTCTCGCGCTACGTTCGGGCAACCGACAACCACGATGGAAGGGGGCAGGCGGGTCTCTTCACCAAGGATGGCGAAATCGGCTATTACAGTAGGGCTGGTTTTGAGGAGTACCAGCTCTTCCAAGAGCCGAGCCGTGGCCGGGAGCGGATCCGCGCCGATGTGGGAGACCGCTCCCTCCCAGAGGGCACTCAATTGCACCACCTCACGTCCGACCACCTCATTGAGGTCAACGGCGACGATGCCACGCTGACCGCCCAGTTCTTTGTGATCCAAGCATCCGGCCCCAAAGATGCTCCCGTCGTCTGGCAGGGCGGTCTATTTGGACTCCGCGGCGAGGCGAGGATCACCATGATCGGCTTCTACGACGGCCGGTTGCGCCGGGTCGGAGGCGAATGGAAGTTTACGCGGCTTGACGTTCAGCACAGCCTGCCCTTGGTGGCGCGACCGTCCGCCTGAGCACGAGCACGAAAGGATCAAATTATGAGCGGTGCGGAAGCGGAAGCAACAATCGACAGACAGAATAAGAAGTTCGCTCCTTCTAGGTTTGGCTGGTCCAAGCCCACGCCCCATCAAAGAGTATCCTTTGGGATGTCGATCGCCCGCTCCTTGCCCGAGGCGGTGGAAACGCTCTCGGTGCGCCACGCAGTCGTTGTAACAACCAACAGCTTGGCTGGTCCCGTCGGCGAAATGTCGGCTAGGAGCCGTACCAATCGCCGACTCCCTTCGACCGGCAATTCTGTACCATTCTTGCGCCGCGGCGGCTATATTTCTTTCGGGATCATGACAGACCGTTTTCCCAATATTGTCGCCGCGAAAGCCTGTTGCTAAACGACAGCACCAGCGCAATGTATTACATCGGAGCTCGCAGAATTTGAGAGTGCAATGCAAGCCATTGCCATTCCCGGTGAAACGGAGAACTTTCGTGGAAACTTTGGCTAAGTTCAAGGGCTACGCACTGGCTCTGGTACTGTGCGTCGTTGCTATTCCAATTGCAATTCACTATGACATTCCATCCTCGTGCTTCCTGCTGGCGGCAATGTCGAGTTGCCTGTTCGGCGGAAGAAAGCCAGGCATCCTTGCCGTCATTGTTCTCGCGCTTGCTTTCTCCTTTTTCTTTCTCCCGCCCAAGCATCACCTCGGGATCGCCCCTGAATCGCTCGTGCGCTTTGTAGCGTTCGTCGGGGCAATGCTGCTTGTGATAGAGCTCATCCATGCAAAACGCCATTCTGATCTAGCGCGACTGGAGCGGGACAAAGAGTTCCGCATCATGGCAGAAACGAGCCCCGACTGCATCCTCATTGTCGATGCGAATCAGATTATCCAGTTCGCAAGTCCTGCCACGGTTGCGATCTTCGGCTATTCGGCAGAAGAGGTATTAGGCAAGTCACCATCGTTTCTTATCCCGGGCCTGAAATTTGCACAGGAACCAGTCGGCGAGTTTACTGCCTGCACTAGGCAGGGAGGTACCATTGACGTTGATGCCACCTGTGGAAGGTTCGGTAACAAGACTACGATCTTCTTGCGCGACATCTCCGACCGCAAGCACGCCCAACGGGAGCTTGCCCACAGCGAAGAAACTCTTCGCCTCACCCTCGACACGATTCCAGTGATGGCTTACACGCGGTCCGCAGACGGGAATGTCGACTATGCGAACCGCCACGCTTCTGAATACTTCGGAAACACCTTACAGGAACTGCGCGATGGAGCATGGATTGAGTCTCTTCACCCGGAGGAAAGAGATTTCGTTTTACGCCGCATTCACGAGAGCTCCGCGACGGAGCAAGGCTACGTGATGGAGTATCGGCGTAGGGGCTTTGACGAAGTCTATCGATGGTTTCAGACTC
>JAATGG010000204.1 GCA_015654835.1 Terriglobales bacterium | reverse complement strand
GGCCAGCACCCCTTCGGTCTTGTAGCCAATGTCGAGAAAAACCTGGTCGGCGGAGACGGAAACCACCGTGCCCTTCAACTGCTTTTGGCCGCTCTCGGACTTGTGCGTATGGCTGCGCTCGAACTCCGAGAGCAGGTCGCCAAAGGATTCGATAGGCTCCTCGGCTGCGGCCGGCGCTTCGTCAGAGGCAGCAACAGGCGCGGCGATAGGTTCGGCGGTGGGCTCGGAGGCGACTTCAGGGGTAGGCTGGGCTGCGGGTACGATTTCTTCGGTCATGATGGACTCATCTATTGTCCCATGATCGAGCGGCGAAACGCAGGCCGCAGAGTGAGGCGGAACGCATAAATGCGGCCCGCTCCGCCTATGTTCGCTGTAAAGGGTCGCCCCGGGAAGGCCCGTTGCCTCGTTATTTGGGCAGCAGGCTGCGGGCGATGGCGTCTAACATGCCGTTGAGAAAGTTGATGGATTCGGGAGCCGAATAGCGGCGGCCAATCTCAAGCGCCTCATTGATCACGATGGGGAAAGGCGTGGACTTGAAGCCCAGCATCTCGCCGATAGCCATGCGCAGCAGGTTGCGATCCACAGCCGGCATGCGCTCCAGACGCCAGTGCTTTGAGTTCTGCACGATGAGTTCGTCAATCTGTTCCTGGCGCAGAGTGGCAGCGCGAAACAGATCTTCGGCAAAGCCGCGAACTTCGGGCTCGACCTCGTCGCCGGCGCGCCAAAAGGTGGCGCGCACCTGCTCCGGGGTCTGGTGACCCATGTCAGCCTGAAAAAGCATCTGCATGGCCAGTTCGCGCGACTTGCGCCGCGTGCCGGCGCTCAAACAGTGCCACCTTGCTTGAGTTTGCGGGTCAGGCTCACCATTTCAATGGCCGCCGCAGCAGCTTCAAATCCCTTGTTGCCGGCCTTGATGCCGGCGCGGTTGAGAGCCTGCTCCAACGTTTCGCAGGTCAACACGCCAAAGCTGTGAGGAATGCCGGTCTCCTGCTGAGACTGGCCGATGCCGCGCGCCACCTCGTTGTAGATCGCCTCGTAGTGAGCGGTTTCTCCCCGCAGCAGGCAGCCCAGGGTAATGACGGCGTCAACCTTACCGAGATTGGCCACCGTGCGCGCCGCGGAAGGCACTTCCCACGCCCCCGGCACGCGGACGATCTCGATGTCGGCACGGCGTGCGCCGCTGCGCAGCAGGGCGTCCAGCGCGCCATCGAGCAAACGCTCGGTGACAACGGCATTCCAGCGGGCAACCACGATGGCAAACTTCATGCCTTCGGCGCTCAGATCGCCTTCAAGAGCAACAGGCTTGCCCTTCAGCGGATCGGTCCAGGCCCAGAAAGAAATCGAGAACCCTGTCTCCGGCTCGACCGTAAAGAGGCGCGACTTCCATGCCGTGTCGGTGATCGGCGAGAGGCGCGCGGCTGGGTCGATGCCCGCGCCGCGTAGCCATGCCGAGGCCGCCTGGTAGGCGGCGTCAAGCGCCGTGACTTCAACAACAATGCCGGCGGTGTCGGGCATTTGGCCCAGGACAAGTTCCAATTTTCCGAGCGGCGCATTGAAGGAGGCGCCACGGCTCGTTTCCTCTTCCCAACCCCGGCCCGCAGCAAAGCCAAGCGCGGAAAAGAAGCTCGCCAGCCTGTCGTAGGCTGCAGCGGTTCCGGCGGAATTCAGGAAGGATATTCCCTTAATCATGGTTTGATTCTATCGTGCGGAGGGACCGGACCGGGCCTCTCGATTCCCTCCCCGGGCCACAAAAAAATGCAGAAGCCGGGATGGGCGAATGGCTTTGCACTTTCCCAAGCCTCAAACGTGCGGCGTGCAGCCCCCGGCGCTCGCGCAACGCCCCACAAAAAAGCGGAAGTGCTCCGCTAAAAGCAGAAAGGCCGGCACGAGGCCGGCCTTTCGGATGTTCCTGTTGGCGTACAGACTAAGTCGTCGAGCGCGGCTTGACCGCGATAGCCGTGGCCGGCACAAAACTGCTGGCTGGCGTGTTTGCAGGCAGAAGACAACCGGAGTCGGTCGTGCTGCTGCAGGCAGGCAGGTTCGGACTGATCTGCTGCGTGTCCTGAAGCTTCGTCGTGTCGATGTAGTGGATCATGTTGTCACCGGCGGTGGAGACGAAGAACAGCGTTGCGTCGGAACTGAACGCACCCACTAAAGGAGCGGTGATGGACGAAGCAGCGCTGCCGGCGAACGGGATGTAGCCGACAGTTCCCGGCGTGCTGGAGGCCCCCGCAACCTGCTTGTAGTAGGGCAGGGTCGCTCCCGGGGTGGTGCCGCTATAGGTGATGAACGACAGGCTGCTCGCCGAGGCCGTCGTGCCCTGAAGCACTGCAGCCGGCGACGTGATGATCTGGTTGACGGATGTCGCATTCACCGGGTTCTGCACGGAACCGATGGGCGTCTGGTTGAGCGTGTGGGTGATCAGTAGCGGGTCAAGGGTCTGCACCTGGGCAGCGCCTGTTCCTGTCGTAGTCACCGGGCACGCAGCCGGCGTGGTGATGCCGTTGGTAGCAACGGAGGGTATGGTGATGCCGATGTCAGAGAGCGTAATGCCGCCTCCGACAAAAGCTGCACTCAGAATGTGTCTCCCGTCCGGGGTTGCGGACAGGGCGTCGGTCTGCACGTTGACCGAATCCCCCTGAGGATAGAACGTCATGCTGGCGTAGTTGCCGGCAATGCCGCTGGGGCACCAAGTGTGTGCCGCCGTCGGCAATCCTCTGACGTAGGCGCCCACGCCGGGCACCGTGACAGCCGGTGTCTGGGCGGGAAACAGGTTCGTGACATTCGGCTGTGTGGCGCTCGTCGGTACCACGCTGACAGGCAGGGGACTCGGCGGCAATGGGTAGGTGGTCCAGCCGGTGTTCACGTTGTAGACGTAGAGCGTGTCGCTGTGTCCCGTGATGGCCGGCTGACTGCCGTCCGACGAAGCCGGCGAATTCAGATTCGCATTGTCGGTGATATACAGCGTCTTGGAGTCGGGCGTCCAGGCGGCGGCATTCCCCATGCCGCCAAAGGTCTCCGCAACCGTTCCCGTGCCGGCGGGGCTGTAGATATAGAACAGATGGCGCGACTGGTCGTTGATGACGACGGTCGAATTATTCGGCGAGACAGACAGCACCACTCCGGGGACCGACGAGTTCTGGCTGGCAAGGGAGTTGGTCGCGGTGCTGAACACCATCAATTCACGCGCCGAGCCAAAGTAGAGGTTGGTGCCGGTCTGGTCCATCACCATGGAGTTGGGCACATACGGCAGGCGAATGGTGGAACCAACCGTACCGCTCAACAACTCGACCTGGACCATGTATTGCGACTGCCCCGGAGCGGCGTACCAGACAAACGAGCTGGCCGTGCCGGGCGTGGTGATATCCACCGGGTTCGATGAAATCGACAACCCCGTGCCGTTGACGCCCACTTCGTTGATCGGCGATGGATTGCAGGTGGAGGGTTGGCAAATGGCATAAACCGAAGCCGACCCCGGGAAGCTGGCGGTCACGGCTCCAGCAGCACCCGCGGTAATGTCGAGCGGATTGGTGGACTGGTAGTCGAGCGTAAGGCCGGTAATCTGGTGGCCATTCACGTCCGTCACCGTGGTCGTCAGGTTTTGCTGCACGCCCTGGGTCACCGTGGTGTCGGTACTGCCGCTGAGGCTTACCGAAATGGAGGCCGGCGGACAGGTGGAAAAGTATCCCGCGGACGATCCGGAACCGGCAATGGACGCGGAGATCGCCGTAGTGCCGGGCAGCCCGGCCGTAATCTGGTTGGTCTCGGGATTGATGGAAGCAATCGCGGTATTGGCCACCGTATAGCTCATGGTGCCGATCGAGCTGGTGCAGGCGGGAATCGCACTCAAAGCCACTCCCGTAGGCAGTTGGCAGGCAAGGCTGGGATCGGCAGCCCCTGTGACCGAAGCTGGCGCGCACAGCAGCACATTGGTTGGCGTCCCCTGCACCGTCTGGCTATAGCAGGCCTGAGCATCGAGCTGAGCGACGGCTGTCTGCGACAGACATTGTTGCGGCCCGACAAGGGAGACGGACGTCACCTGGGCATGTACAAAGACCTGCACCGGGTTGGAGGTAACCCCCGCTCCTGCGGCAGTAATGTAAGCCGAACTGTAAGGCAGATTCGACGTGCCCGTCGTGGGCAGCGGATTGGGGAAACTGCAGATCGTGAAGTTCGGGATGCCGCCTGCGCTATTCCGGTTCCAGGTTCCGGCGCAGATGTTCCCGGTCGGCGAAATATCGACCAACTTGTTGTTGGTGGTGCCGTACGTGTACGAAGAGACGCTGGCAGTCGCGCCCTTGCACGTCTGTGCCGTGGGCTGACCGATCTGCTGGGTCTGCCCATAGGCCAGCGAAATGCCGGTCGTTCTAGGCTCCAGGTCGATGGAGAACACGTCTGTATCCCTCAACCCGAATCCGAGACCATTGCAAAAGTTTCCCGCCGGGTTGCGGTAGCAGCCAGAGATCGAAATCCCAGCCGGAATGGCCAGGAACAACAAACAAACAAGCGTCAGCAACCGCCGCATGAATCCTCCCCGCCCCGCCTTTTCGAACCGCGGAACGGTCTCTCCAGATACGTCAGAAAAGTTGGGTTACAGCACATCCTGAAAATCGGTAGACCGGTACCACTCCGCCGATGCGCCCCAGGGAGCACGGCCTTGCACATGGCCCGGAAGACTACGCGATTCCTGGAAATGCTCTATAGCTGTCCGTCAACAGGCTCGCGGTCGGCCTGCCGCAGCAAGACCCCGGCAGGAAGCTCGCCCGTGCAGCCGATTGACGAAACATGCTCTGGAAACTCCAGAGAAAAGTGTAACAGGGCAGCCCGCTCCGGGCAGGTGCTGTCTGGAGCGGTTCCTGGGTGCTGATTCGATAGACTCCGCGGAGAACGGATGGCGAGCAAGTTTTTGCCAACGAACCCGCGCCGGCCACCGCCCTCCCGCAAAGCGGATGGTCAAGGTGGTTAGGAGGCCGGAGGCATATATTGGGCGAACCATTCGACCGCCCGCTCCATGACGTCGCGGCGATGGACAGGGTCCACGAAGCCGTGCCCTTCATTGGGATAGATCACCAACTGGGTGGGAACGTGCTGGTCGCGAAGCGCGTGCCAGAACTCGTAGGACTGCGGCGCCGGGCACTCCCCGTCGCGGTCCCCAACCACCGCCAGCGTGGGCGTCTGCACCTTTTTGATGAAATTGATGGCCGAGCTCTTGGCATAGACCGCTGGATCGTCGTAGACCGAGGCGCCAAAGAACGGCGTCATCCACTGGTCAATGGAGTTTTCACCGTAATAGCTCTGCCAGTTGGAGATGCCGGCGCCGGCCACCGCCGCCTTGAAGCGGTCGGTCTGGGTGACGGCAAACATGGTCATGAAGCCGCCGTAGCTCCAGCCGGTGAGGCCAACCCGTTTGGCATCTACAGGATAACGGGCCAGAACGGTATCCACGCCGGCCAGAATGTCGCGGAGGTCGCCATACCCAAAGTCCTTGACATTGGCCTGGGTAAAGGCCTCGCCCTGACCATAACTGCCCCGTGGATTGGGCTGGAGCACAAAATACCCGAGTGCGGAGAAGGCATTCGGACTCAGACCCCCCCCCCCCCCCCAGTGCCCCACCACCGCCGAAGAAGGCCCCCCATGCACTTCAACGATGAGCGGATATTTCTTGGACGGGTCATAGTCCTTGGGCAGCATGAGCCAGCCCTGCACCTGAAAATTGTCGCTCTTCCAGGAGAGGGAGACGGACTTGCCCCAGCCAGCCTCGACACCGTCGTTGATGTGGGAGAGCTGGGTAACGCCTTCGAGGCCAGAGGTCGGGGCAGCCCCGGTCCTGGCTTCATAGAGTTCGGGAGCACGGCCGAAGGTGCTGGAGCGGAACACAAAGAGCGAGCGGTCAGCCGGCGAGGACAGGCTCATTTTCATGCGGCCATCGCCGATGTCGCCGGGAATATTGAACACCGCCGGGCTCGCGGTAGCCGAGACGCTCTCGCCCGTACGGTCGCCGCTCAGGCTCAAGCGGGTCAGTTGGGAATTGCCTCCGGACAGTTCGCTCACATAGAGGTGCTCGTTGCCGTCCCATTCGACCCAGGCCGGCGAGGTAGGCCGCTGCGCCGTGAGGTCATGGGGCCGTCCTCCGGTGGAAGAGACAATCCAGACATCGCCGCCGGTAGAGCCTTGGTCGCTCATCAGGCCGCCGATAAAAGCGATGGCCTTGCTATCGGGAGACCAGCGCGGAGCCGCGATCTGCAAGCGGTGGAGCGGACCGGAAACCTCGGCAGGGGCCAGAATGGCTTTCGCTTCCCCGCCCAAGGTCTGGGTATAGAGCTTGGCCACCCACCAGTTGTTTTCTCCCGGAGGATTGGCGGCAACGTAAGCCAGCGCCTTCGAATCCGGCGACCAATCGAACTCGTAGACGTGGAGATTGGCCGGGGTGGCCAGGGAAGGTGCAGCCGGAGTCGCGGCACGTACGGCAGCCACGGCCACATGCTGGATCTCGACTCCATCTTCTCCGATGACGCCCGCGGGCGGCTTCATTGCGGCCAGGGCTCCCGCACGGCGGGTCGCGCCTTCCACATAAAGGAAAGCGATTTTGCTGCCGTCAGGCGAGAAAGCCGGCTCATGCACATACCCCTGCAATGCGGTGAGGCGGCGGGCAGAGCCACCGTCAAGCGGCGCCAGATAAAGGTCCACCTGCGCGCCCGGGCTGGCGCAGTCGGAGAAGAACGCGAGCGCCTTGGCGTCCGGCTCCCACGTAATGCCATTCTCGCTGCAATGCTCGTCAGGCTTGGCGGCAGCAGTGACGCGCCGCGTCTTGGCCAGATCGTTCAGCGGAGCGAGCAGGATCTCCGCGCCCTCGTGCTCACCCTGAATCCAGGCCAGATATTTGCCATCTGGAGAAACCGCAACCTGGCCCACCGAATGACCGCGGTTGAGGCCGCGCAGAATCTCTTCCATATGGGCGCGATCGGGCGCGGAGGACACGGAGGCGCTCTGCGCCCCTCCATGGGGCAGGCCGAAGACCGCAGCGAATGCCAAGGCGGCGCCAGCCAACGAGGCACGACGCAAGAAATTTAAGGATGGGTGACGGAACATGCCGAAATGGTATCAGGCGGGATAGCTGGAAACGAGTTTGGGCCTTGATCGAACTTCATGCCGATTGATCGCTCGTTACGCGGACAGGCGATTGAAAGGTCGATTATGATGAGGGGAAGAAGCGCCCTTGGCCAGGCGCTTCGGCAATCACAGCACCGCAAGAAATTTACCCTGCAACTGGTCGCGGTCGGGGGCCTGAAGAAATTGGAAGCGATGGTGCCCGTGACTCCTGAGAGCAATCTCATATTTCAATTTGTGGCCGAAAATAGCGCCGACATCCTCTGCCTGGTGGGCATGGATCGTGTAATGCGTTATGTTTCGCCGGCTTCGACGCGCCTGCTGGGCTGGACTCCGGAAGAACTGACGGGCAGGGGCCCGGAGGGATTTGTTCTGGATGACGATCTTCCCAGGCTTGCGGAAGAGATCCAGCGCAGGCTGGCCCTGAAGATCGACTACGGAACCATTACCCTCCGGATGAAGAAAAAAGACGGCGGAATCGCCTGGATGGAATTCAATTCCCAGGTCGTTCGCGATCAGGCCACCGGCGAGGCAAAAGAAGTGGTGCTTGTGGTGCGCGACGTGACCGAGCGCACGCTTCGGGAAGAGCGGCTGGCCGCCCAGGCACTGACCGACAGCTTGACGGAACTGCCCAACCGGCGCGCCTTCGATGACGCCCTCAGCCGAGAATGGAAGCGGACGCGGCGTGAGAAAACACGCATGGCGCTGCTACTGCTGGATATCGACCACTTCAAGGAATTTAACGACCAGTACGGGCACATGATGGGAGACGACTGCCTGCGTGCAGTGGCGGGAACCATTAAAGCCATGCTGCGCGGCTCCGATTTCGCAGCTCGCTTCGGGGGCGAGGAGTTTGCGATCATCCTGCCTGCGACCCGTGGGACCGCGGCAATGCAGGTGGCGGAGAAAGTGCGCGCCGCCATCGAGAAACTCGATATCCCCCATGCGCACAACCATGAGCGCGGATGCCGCGTCACCACGAGCATCGGCGTAACGACCGCGGAAGGACAGATGGACGAGACCTGCCAGATGCCGGAAGGACTGCTGCTGGCCGCCGATCATGCCTTATATCGCGCCAAGCGGGAGGGCAGGAACCGCGTGGAGATCAGCATGGACATGACACCGCGCCGGTTCGGCGTCTGAGCGGCGCGCAGTGCGCGGCGCCTGGAGCACTTTCAGGATTGGCGTAGACCGAAAGCACACATTTGAGTGGCTTTTTCTCAAGAAAAAACCGCCTTTTATGGCTCCCAAAAAGTCTACGTGCATTCCGAAATGATCTAACTCGCCGCCGCGTGGATCGCGAGCAGTCTTTCGAGCAGCGGCTTGAGCAGCTTGAGATCCAGGGCGTTGGCGCCATCCGACTTGGCGTTCGCAGGGTCGTTGTGGACCTCAAGAAACAAGCCGTCGAGACCGGCCGCCACTGCGGCGCGGGCGAGCAGCGGAATGAATTCCGGCTGGCCGCCGCTGACGCCGTTGGCAGCCGACGGCTGCTGCACCGAATGCGTGCCGTCGAAGACCACCGGAGCCATTTCACGCATGACCGGCAGCGACCGGAAATCGACCACCAGCGTGTTGTAGCCAAAGCTGGCGCCACGCTCGGTGAGAAAGACACGCTCGTTGCCGGTGGAACGAACCTTTTCCACCGGGTGAGTCATGTCCCAGGGGGCAACGAACTGGCCTTTCTTGATGTTGACGGCGCGGCCGGTCTTGCCCGCCGCCACGAGCAGGTCGGTCTGGCGGCAGAGAAAGGCGGGAATCTGCAAAACGTCCACTGCCTCGGCGGCAATCTCGCAATGAGCCGGCTCATGCACGTCGGTCAGAACGGGCAGGCCGGTATCTTTGGCTAGGCGGCCCAGAATGCGCGTGCCCTCGACTAAGCCGGGACCGCGAAAACTCTTGACGCTGGTGCGATTGGCCTTGTCGTAGCTGGCTTTAAAAATGTAAGGGATGCCCAGGTCGGAAGCAATGCGCTGAATGGCTTCGGCCATGATGCGGACGTGGGCTTCCGACTCGATCACGCAAGGGCCGGCAATCAGGAATAGCTGGCCCGATCCGACATGGACGGGGCCTATTTCAAAGGAATGGCTCACCGCTCGATTGTAAAGGGTGGGCTGTGCCTGATGGGCAAGAGGCCTGGGCTCCCTTCCGGTAACCAAAAGCTGCTGGCACCGCGTGCGCACTCTGCCGCGCGGGCGGCTGGATGTAACACTGGTTGGAAGCAAACGCCCATGAGTTGTAGAGAGGACACGAATATGGAAGTGACAGTCAGGCATCTGGGCAAGGTGAAGTTTGAGATTGCTGCCCACAAGCACGTAGTGGTCAGCGATCAGCCGCAAGAGTCAGGCGGCGACGATGAGGGCATGACACCTCCGGAACTCTTCCTGGCGTCTCTGGGCTCATGTGCGGCGTTCTATGCCGTGGCCTATCTGAAGAAAAAGGGCTTGGCGCAGGAAGGAGTCGAGGTGCGGGTGACGGCTGGAAAAGCCGGACCGCCCGCGCGGCTCGACAACTTCAAGATCGAGGTAGAGATTCCGCTGCCTCTGAGTGAGGCGGATCGCGCCGGCGTAGATCAGGCCGTGCATCACTGCCTGATTCACAGCACACTGCTGCATCCGCCCACAATCGAGATCGAATTGCATACGCCGGCGACTGTTTAGAGCCGTTCTCCGGGAAGATTGCGGTATTTCCGGAGAACATGCTCATCACGCGGCTACGGGGGCTGTCGCCTCTTGTCGGCTGGCGGACCATTGCGTAAGCGCCCGTTCGACGGCCTGCAAAGGCGTAGAACCGGGCAAGCCCGTCTGCGGTTCGGCAAAATGCACGGCAAGCGAGCGGCAGCAGGCAAGGTATTCCTCGTAAAAGCGAACGTCCTGACGGGCTTGGCCGAGTGCTTCCAGGGCACGAAAATCGAGCACGGCGTAGCGCTCGGGGTAGATAGCGGCAAGAATCGCCGAGGCAATCGTGAGGTCGATGCCGCGCAGTTTCATGAGGGCCGGCACCGCGTCCGAAGTAGAAGCGTTCGGCGACGCGGCAACGATCAACGCCCGCCGGATACTCTCGTTGCTGTTGCCAATCAGGTAAACCACCGCGCACTCAGACCTCCAGCGGACAATCGCTTCGAGATTGTCGAGCGTGTATTCGCCATGGCGAATCGCGGCCCCGGCTTCGAATGCAGCCGATTCAAGCTGCCGTTCTTTGTCGCAGGCTTGCTGCCAATACTGGTCGGCTAAGTGCTGTAGCTCCGATTCTGCGGGTTGAAGCGCGAAGTTGGTCATGTGATGAGTCCTCCATCCACAAAAGCGATGCCAAGATAGGCCCGGCACAAATGTTTGTCAACAGGAATAGAAAATCGAAAATCGTGAACTAGAAACCGTGGGAAAAGCCGGGATCGGTCCAGGCCACAACCAAAGGACGCCGCCCTCTATTCGCCAGAACCCATTCCGTTTTAGTTCGGGCGTATCAATGCCATTTTTAATGGTAAAATGGCATCATGAATACCATCGTCGAGATCGACCGCGCAGGCCGGATCGTGGTTCCCAAGAAACTGCGCGATGCCCTGCACCTGACGCCGGGCACCCGGCTCCGGGTAGAGCGTTTTGGGGATCGTCTGACGCTCACGCCGAACTCGAACGAAGCCCGGCTAGTGATTGAAGATGGAGTGCCGCTGATTTTCTCCGCAAAGGAAGAGACAAGCGAGACTCTTGTGACCGATGAAATGATCAACACCTTGATTGCTGAAGGGCGATCGGAGCGGGAGCGCCGGTTTCTTGGCCTGGATCATGATCCGGGCGAGGGATCGGAGCAGTGATCTTTCTCGACACGTCGGTACTGATTGCGGTTGCGCAAGTGAGTCACGTGCACCATGGACCCAGCCGCGCGCTATGGGCGACCTGCACGGTACAGGAAACCGCAGCCAGTACGCATACTCTGGCTGAGGTCTATAACGTGCTCACCGCGATGCCGCCGGGACTTCATCTGGCGCCTCGTGATGCGGTGCTGGCGATCGAGACATTTTTGCGACGCCTGATGCCGGTAGCGCTCACGGCGGAAGAGTATATGGAAACGTTGCGCGGCACGGCAGGCCTCGGACACTCGGGAGGCATGATCTATGACGCGTTGCATCTGGCCTGCGCGCGCAAAGTTAAAGCAGAAACAATCTATACATGGAACGTGCGGCATTTTCAGATAGTCGGACCGGACCTGGCGGAGCGGATCGTTACGCCTTGATTACCACTTTCGCCTTGTGTCCTAAATAAAGCTCGTACCGTCTCGTTTAAGCCCACGTTATTCGCAGGCATGAGCTTTTCCCCAGCCTGTAATGCCGGACGATTTGTGTCTTTGCATGGAAAGGGCGTGGCCAAGCTTCAGCCACGCCCTTTCCATGCAAAGACATTCTCTTGAGGCGAACCGATCCAAAGGACCGGGGGAGCCGGGCTTAGGACGACGCAACGTCGGTGAGAACAGACGCGTCTTTCGTAACCGGGAGTCTGCTCTCGCGGCTCTTGTAACTCGCAGCAATAAATTCGCGGAACAAGGGATGCGGCTCCAGCGGCTTGGATTTGAATTCGGGATGGAACTGGCAGCCCAGGAAATACGGATGGCTGGGCAGTTCGACGATTTCAACATAGGTGGAGTCGGGGGTAGTGCCGCTGATATGGAGGCCGCCGCCCGTGAGCAGGGCTTCATATTCGCGGTTGAACTCGTAGCGGTGACGATGGCGCTCGCTGATCTCGGTTGCTCCGCCGTAGGCCTTTGAAGCCAGCGAACCCTCTTGCAGCACGCAGGTCCAGGCGCCGAGACGCATGGTTCCACCCATCTCTTCGACGCCCAGCAGCTCACGCAGTTTGTAGATGATGCGGTGCTGGCTGGCGGGATCGAATTCGCTGGAGTTGGCGTCTTTGAGGCCGCAGACGTTGCGCGCGAACTCGATGCAGGCAGTCTGCATGCCCAGGCAAATGCCGAAATAGGGCACCTGCTTTTCGCGGGCGTAGCGGATGGCGTTCAACATGCCCTCGACGCCGCGCTTGCCGAAGCCGCCGGGAACGAGAATGCCGTCAAAGCTCTCCAATTGCTGCTCATAGCTGCGGTCGTCGGGAGTCTTCGACTCCAGCCCCTCGGCCTCAAGCCAGGTAATTTTGAGTTGCAGATTGTGGGCAATGGCGCCGTGAGTCAGCGCTTCCTTGAGAGACTTGTAACTATCTTCGTACTCGACATATTTGCCCACGATGGCGATTTTGACATCGTCCTTGGGGTGGTAGCAGCGGTCGACCAGTTGCTTCCACTTGGTCAGGTCGGACTCGGGCGCGTCTTTGTGCAGGTACTTGAGAATCAGCGCATCGAGGCCCTCCTCGGCAAAGCCGAGCGGCACTTCATAAATGGAGGGCACGGTACGGGCGCCGATCACGGCGCGCTCTTCCAGATTGCAGAAAGTGGCGATCTTCTGCTTGATATCGCGGGCCAATGGACGGTCGGAACGGCAAAGCAGAATATCGGCCTGGATGCCGATCGAGAGCAGCTCTTTGACGGAGTGCTGAGTCGGCTTGGTCTTCAACTCCTGGGCCGCTGCAATCCACGGAACCAGCGTGAGATGCACGAAAACCGTATTTTCGCGGCCAAGTTCCTGGCGCATCTGGCGAATGGCTTCGAGAAACGGCAGCGACTCGATATCGCCCACGGTGCCGCCAATTTCAACGATGGTGACGTCGGCGCCGTTTGCTGACACCTTGCGCATCGCATTCTTGATCTCGTTGGTGACATGGGGGATCACCTGGACAGTCTTGCCCAGGTAGTCGCCGCGGCGCTCCTTGAGGATGATCTGCTCGTAGATGCGGCCAGTGGTCAGATTGTTGTCGCGCGACAGAGGCGCGTGGGTGAAGCGCTCGTAATGGCCGAGGTCAAGGTCGGTCTCTGCGCCGTCGTCGGTGACAAAAACCTCGCCGTGCTGAAACGGCGACATCGTCCCTG